>NZ_JBOGDD010000945.1:0-1703 GCF_050701675.1 Mycobacterium sp.
CCAGTAGGCGTCGTAGAAGCTCGAGTTCAGGTAGGCGCGACTGAAGGCGAAGATGACGATGGTGGCCAGCAGGTCCGCGATGAACGTGTCGAGCCAGAGCCGACCCGTGCTCGGCCCCCACCACAACCAGGCCGCGGCCACGCCGACGGCGACCACGTAGGCGGCGGTGACGATGACCAGCGACCGCGTCTTGCTCATCGTCTCCTCGGCGTCCTCAGCGGCCGAAAATGTAACACGTTCTAGTTATCCGGGGCGGCGATACCGCACGCCTGCAGGTCAGTAAGTTCCGCTCGGCTGATCGTCGGATGCGGTCAGCAACGCGCGTGAACCCGAGACCCCAAGGCGCGTCGCTCCCGCCTCGATCAACGCCCGAGCCTGATCAAGGGTGCGCACCCCGCCGGAAGCCTTGACCCCGAGACCCGCCCCCGCAACCGCGTCGTGCATCAGCGCCACGGCGTGCACACTCGCACCGCCGGACGGGTGAAAGCCCGTTGACGTCTTCACGAAATCGGCGCGGGCGGCGACGGCCGCGCGGCACACCGCCACGATCTCCGCGTCGGTGAGTGCGGCCGATTCGATGATCACCTTGAGCACCGCGCTGTCCGGCACGGCCACGCGCACGGCTGCGATGTCCGCCTCGACGAGGTCGAAGCTGCCCGCCTTTGCAGCTCCGACGTCGATGACCATGTCGATTTCGTCAGCACCCGCGGCCACCGCCGCTGCCGCCTCCGCGGCCTTGATGGCCGAAATGTGCTTTCCACTCGGAAAACCGCAAACGGCAGCAACTTTCAGATCGGCACCGTCGGGAATGGCGACCGGGAGCATCGACGGCGATACGCACACCGAATACGTGCCGAGTGCGATGGCCTCGTCGACGAGGGCGCTCACGTCGGCGGGCGTCGCCTCCGGCTTGAGCAGGGTGTGGTCGATCATTCTGGCCACCGTGGTGGCCGTGGGTTGCGCGTCGAGCGCCATGGGTTTCTGCCTTTCGTGGGTCAAGCGCTCTTTGCGCGCTTGTCGAGGACGTAGTTCATGATCAGCGCCGCAACCAGGATGATGCCGGTGACGACCATCTGAAAGAACGAGCTGAGTCCGAGTAGGTTGAACAAGTTTCGCAGAACCGACAGCAAAAGCACCGCGATGAAGGTGCCGAGCACGCCACCCTTGCCGCCGAACAAGCTGGTGCCGCCCAGCACGACGGCAGCGATCGCATCGAGTTCCAGGCCCTGATTGGCGGTGGGCTGACCGATGGTCAGTCGGGCGGTGAGCAGTACGCCGCTCAAGGCGGCCAGGGCACCCGAGATCACGAATGCCGCGGTGACGATGCGCTGCACCGGCAGCCCGGACAGCCGCGCCGCAGCGGCATTGCTTCCGACGGCGTAGACGTGTTCTCCGAATGTGGTGCGGCGAAGGAGGAAACCGGCGACCAATGCGGTGACCACGAATATCACCCCGACGACGGGCACCCCCGCGATCGTGCCCGCGCCGAGGAACCGCAGCCCGATCGGAATCTCCGCCGTCGTCGGTGTTCCGTTCGTGGTCAGATAGGTCAGCCCGCGGATGCTCTGCATCCCGGCCAGCGTCACCATGAACGCAGGCAGCTTCAGATACGAACTCAGCGAGCCCATGATGGCACCGAGCACTGCTCCAGCCAGGATCGCGACGACGACGGCGACCGGCCAGGCGAATCCCCATCCGATGAG
>NZ_JBOGDD010000946.1:0-5347 GCF_050701675.1 Mycobacterium sp.
CTGCTGGTGCGGTGATAACCCGCGGTCCATGCTCGCCGAGCCCGGCAAGTTTCGAGATCGCCTCTACGCCTTGAGCTATGGGGTAACTAACGCCGTACAGCAATGAGCTAACGGAAGGATGCGAAGCACGCGAAGCGGTCGGCCGCAGCGTTCCGAGTCGCATTGCGGAACACCAGTCGTAGGCCGATAGTTCGCGTCACGTGACGATAGGCGGTCGGCCTTGACGGGAGCATCCGCCTCGGTCGGCATTGCCATCCCGCCGCAGCACGGATTTTGGACACGAACGTGAGACAAATCTGGTGGACAAGACGTGAGACACCGTGCGTCACCACAGGTCAACGTCGCGCTTATGGACGCGGAGTTTGAGAACGAAACAAGTGTCCTAGAGGTCGCAGTGTCACGGGCCGTGGCCCGGGTGGGAATGCGCTTTCCGAAGCAGTGGCGACTTTAACGTGACCCAGCGCACAGTGTCAAACGCCGTGCCAGTGCGCGCCCGTCAGGAGAGTCGTGTGCTGCTCCGGATGACGACCCGGCCAGGAACGCGTTCGCGCAGGTCGTCGCAGTCGGTGTCGGTGCGCAGCGCGAGTTCTACTGCGCGCGCACCGATCTCCTCGAGCGGTAGCGCGACGGTGGTCAGGCTCGGTGTGTGGTCGCGAAGTGTCGGAATGTCATCGAACCCCGCGATCCCGACATCGCGGGGCACCGTCAGGCCCATCTCGTGCCATGCGGCGATCGCCCCGATGGCCATCACGTCCGTCACCGCGAAGACACACACGGGTTCGACCCCCGCGTCCGCGTCGATCTGGAGCGCGGCTGCCAACCGACGTGCCGCGGAGTGTCCACCGTCCCTGGTGAAGTCGCCCGAGACCTCGACGAGTGGCGTGATGCCGCGCCTGCCGAGTGCTTCGACGAACCCGTTGCGCCGGTCGACTGCCGTTCGAATACTGCCCGGCCCACCGATCACCGCGAACTGGGTGTGCCCGTCTGCGGTCAGCGCATCCGCCAGTTCACCTGCAGCAAAATGATTCTCGGGCTCGACGGCGCCACCGAAGGCCAGTGGCTGGCCGATCACGACGATTCTGCCGCCGTTGGCCCGGTAGTGGCCGAACTCGGTCTCCAGTTCGCGGTCGAGGTGACCGCTCTGGCGGGAACCGGCCAGCACGATCGCATCGGCGCGGTGTGCGACGAACGTGCTGACCGACTCGCGCTCGATGTCGAAGTCCCTGTCGGTGCTGGCCAGCAGGACCTGCTTGTGCGCGGCGCGGGCGGCTACCTGCACGCCGCGGGCGATGGAGGAGAAGTACGGGTCGGCAATATCGTGCACGATCAGGCCAAGCAAACCGGTCGACGACCTCGCCAGCGCCTGGGCCTGCGCGTTCGGCACGTACCCGAGCTCGCGTGCGGCAGCGCGGACGCGGTCGGCGACGCCTTCGCCCGGCACCCGCGCCGACCCGTTGAGCACCCGCGATGCGGTGGCCTGCGATACGCCCGCCCGCGTGGCCACGTCCTGCAGGGTCACCGCGGCCATTCGTTGGCTCCCACCGTCGTCATTGCCGTCCCATCGCCACACTTCGGCCCGGCTTGACCCGTCAGGGTTGACCCGTGCGCGCGTCAAAGCTTACCCTGGAAAGCGCATTCCGAAGTGCTGACATCGCGGCCTGCGTCCTCGCGGTCCGACGATGCAGGTCAAGCGACCGCACTCGCCGGCGGACGTGACACGACGCCGGCTCTCACGTAAGGGCATTTCCTCGATGAGTTCATCACTCGGTTCACCACGTCGGACTTTGCGCATCGCCATGAACGGCGTGACCGGGCGCATGGGGTATCGCCAGCACCTGGTCCGCTCGATTCTGCCGCTGCGGGACTCGGGCCTCTTGCTCGACGACGGCACCCGCGTCGACGTCGAACCGATCCTGGTGGGGCGCAACGCCGACAAACTCGCCAGCCTCGCGGCCGAGCACGGCGTGCGGGAGTGGACCACCGACACCGCCGCGGTGATCGAGGACCCGACGATCGACGTCTACTTCGACGCCCAGGTGACTTCGCGCCGGGTGCAGGCACTGACGGCGGCGATCAAGGCAGGCAAGCACGTCTACACGGAGAAGCCCACGGCCGAAACCCCGGTGGAGGCAATTGAACTCGCGCGGATGGCCGGGAATGCCGGCGTGGTGGCAGGGGTGGTGCACGACAAGCTGTACCTCCCGGGGCTGGTGAAGCTGCGCCCCCTGGTGGACGAGGGATTCTTCGGGCGCATCCTGTCGCTGCGCGGCGAGTTCGGGTATTGGGTGTTCGAAGGCGACGGTCAGCCTGCACAACGTCCCAGCTGGAACTACCGCGCGGAGGACGGCGGGGGCGTCACCGTCGACATGTTCTGTCACTGGAACTACGTCATGGAGGCATTGCTCGGCCGGGTGCAGACGGTCACCGCTCGCGCGGTCACCCACATTCCGGCCCGGTGGGACGAGAACCACGAGGTCTACGACGCCACCGCCGATGATGCCGCCTACGGCATCTTCGAGATCGAGGGCGGCATCATCGCCCAGATCAATTCGTCGTGGGCGGTGCGGGTGTATCGCGACGAGCTGGTCGAATTTCAGATCGACGGCACGCACGGATCTGCGGTCGCGGGATTGCGGCGCTGCGTGGCTCAGCAGCGGGCCCATACGCCGAAACCGGTTTGGAATCCGGATCTTCCGGCCACGGAGAAGTTCCGCGACCAATGGCTGGAGGTGCCGGCCAACGCCGATCTCGACAACGGCTTCAAACTGCAATGGGAGGAATTCCTGCGCGACGTCGTGGCCGACCGGCCGCACCACTTCGGCCTGCTTTCGGCGGCACGCGGCGTGCAGTTGGCCGAACTGGGCCTGCGCAGTTCGACGGAGGGCCGCCGCATCGACGTGCCGGAGATCGTGCTGTGACTGCCACCGCAGAGGCGGCGACCGGCCTGGCGCTGACGGTCCCCGTCGGCGGCGAATTGCGCCGCCACGAACTCGGAGCACCCGGTACGTGGCGGAGGCCGACGGTGCCGATCACGTCCCGGATCGGCTATGCCGCCGCTCACGTGGTGCCGCGTGTCCTCGCCGACAACACCCCCGGCGCTCCCGCCGATCTGGACTGGGACGCCACGATGGCCTATCGGCACGAGCTGTGGTCCTACGGTCTCGGCGTCGCCGACGCGATGGACACCGCTCAGCGCGGTATGGGGCTGGATTGGCCCGCCGCTCGCGAGTTGATCCGACGCAGTGGGCACGAAGCCGCTGCCGTGGGCGGGCTATTGGCCTGCGGAGCCGGGACCGATCAGCTTGCCATCGGCGACATACCACCGGGAGCGCGGGGGTTGGAACTCATCACCGGTGCGTATCGCGAGCAGATCGAGGTGGTCCGCGGCGCGGGCGCCCAGGTGATTCTGATGGCCTCGCGGGCACTGGCGCGGGTGGCCACCAGCCCGGACGACTACCTGTCGGTGTACGGCGCGCTTCTCGCCGGAGCGGATCAGCCGGTCATCCTGCACTGGCTCGGCAGCGTGTTCGACCCAGCTCTCACCGGGTACTGGGGTGACGCCGACATCGCAAGGGCAACAACGATATTCCGATCGACTGATCGAGGAGAACCCCGGCAAGGTGGACGGAGTCAAGGTGTCGCTGCTCGACGCCGGACACGAGATCGCGTTGCGCGGGGCGCTGCCCGCGGACGTCCGGCTGTACACAGGTGACGACTTCAACTACCCGGAGTTGATCATCGGCGACGAGGAAGGGCACTCCGACGCGCTGCTCGGCATCTTCGCCGCAATCTACCCGGCGGCATCCACTGCCCTGCAGGAGCTCGATGCGGGCAACACCGATCGCGCGCGGCAGATCCTGGACTCGACCCGCGCGCTCGGGCGGCACGTCTTCACCGCGCCGACGTCGTACTACAAGACCGGGGTCGCATTCCTGGCATGGCTCAACGGCCACCAGCCGGGCTTCGCGATGGTTGGAGGACTGGTCAGCGGACGCTCGGTGGAACATCTTGCCCAGGTGTTCGTGCTTGCCGATCGCGCCGGGCTGCTGGCAGACCCCGAGTTGGCCGTGCGCCGGATGCGGACGTTCCTGGACGTGAACGGGGTGAGTTCGTGACTACCCATGGTGACGACTACTCACGCCTTTCGCTGAACACCATGACCACCAAGGGGTTCCGGTTGGGGGAGGCCGTCCAGACCGCCGCCGCCGCTGGCTTGCCCGCCGTCGGACTCTGGCGCGACCGGGTGGCCGAAGCCGGCGTCGACAATGCCGCGAAGATGGTGCGGGACTACGGTCTCCGGGTGTCCAGCCTGTGCCGGGGCGGATTCCTGACCGGGCTCGGCGACCGCGCCGAGGCGCTGGACGACAACCGCCGCGCCATCGACGAGGCCGCCACGCTGGGCGCGCCCGAACTCGTAATGGTCGTCGGCGGAATCCCCGACCGGGACCTGGTCGGCTCCCGCCGACGACTCGCCGAGCGTCTCGCAGACCTGGTTCCCTACGCCGCGCAACGCGAGGTCCGCCTGGCCCTGGAGCCCCTGCATCCGGTCTTCTGCGCGGACCGCGCCGTGATCTCGACCCTCGGGCAGGCGCTGGCGCTGGCCGCCCCGCACCCCGCCGAGGCGGTCGGCGTGGTCGTCGACACCTACCACGTGTGGTGGGATCCCGCGTTGGAGGCCGGCATCGCCGCGGCGGGCGAACAGGGCAGGATCAGTTCGTTCCAGGTATGCGACTGGCTGGTGCCGATGGCCTCGGACCCGCTCGTGTCGCGCGGGATGATGGGTGACGGTGTCATCGACTTCTCAGCCATCGCAACCCTTGTCGCCGCCGCAGGATATCGGGGCGACGTGGAGGTGGAGATCTTCAACGAGGCGGTGTGGGCCACCGACGGGCGCACCGTGATCGACACGATGAAGCAGCGCTATCGCGACCTGGTGCTGCCCTGGCTGTGAACGGCCGGATCGCCCACGGGAACTTGTCGCATCTCGGCGCGTGTCCGGCGCTCGGCATGACGTCACCGTATCGACCTATGGTGGAGGCATGTGCAGGAACATCACCGAATTGCGCGGCCTGGAGCCCGCAGCGACCGCCGAGGAGATCGAGGCGGCGTCACGCCAATACGTCCGCAAGGTCAGTGGCCTCACGCGCCCGACCTCCGCCAACGCCGACGCCTTCGAGGCCGCGGTCGCCGAGGTCACCGCAACCACCACGCGACTGCTGTCCCAGCTGGCGCCGCGCCGGCAGCCGCCGAAGACGATTCCGCCGCTGCGCCGCCCCGAGGTCCGGGCCCGGCTCGCGGCGCAGTGAGCACGCCCGCGCTCAAGGAATGGAGCGCAGCAGTGCACGCG
>NZ_JBOGDD010000947.1:0-2741 GCF_050701675.1 Mycobacterium sp.
GACTCGGCCACGCTGATCGTGAAAGACAGCCTCTGACGTAGGGCGACTGGGACTTGAACCCAGGACCAACGGATTCGGGGACGGTCGTTCCGGGCGGTTTCCGGCAGAACCGATATGTTCTTGTAGCACAATGGATCCGGAAACCGGCGCCGGCCGAAGCGGACTGGCCAATTCCGGTAGAATCTCGTTCATTACCGATGAGTAATCGATGACTGCCTGGTCGGTTACCTAGAGGTGAAGCGGTTAGGGCACCGGCTTGGACGCCGACCATGGACGCGGGGTAGACGCTAGCTGCCGCCGTGCGTTAGTCCATTGTCGATCTGCCCTTGACTGACACTTAGTCCAAATTGCTTCACGAAGCCGCTGCGGAATGTGCGACCGTCAGCATGTGAGATGGTTTGACGCACAAGTAGTTTCGGTTCTTGCTGGTCAGAGCGGTGCAACTCGGTCGAATTGGATCCCTCAGAGCACCTGTTCCGAGAGTTTGGCCGTATTTTGGCCCTAGGATCCGCCGATTGGTGCCCGGCTCCGCGCGTGCAGAATTTGCGACGACGAGTCAGCTTGCCGTCCTCGATCGGCGTCGGGCTGGTCAATGGCGACCGCCAAGTAGATCGAGCTTGCGGTCGATGTCGTCGACGGTGCGGCTCCTGTCAGAACGTCGAGAAGCCGTCGACGATATCGTCATCCCATGCCCAGTTGCGTCGTACCTGAATGTCGTGCCCTGGCAGGTTGAGGTGACGATCCAGCCCGTAGCGTCATAGACCGTTTCGTAGACCATGGTCGCGTACTCCCCACCCACCGGTGCGTCGCTGCGTCATTTAGCCGCGGTGTGGCGCGGCAAGATCAGTTAGCGGGCGCCTTCGACTCCAGACAGGCGTCGATGCCTTGGTGAGTGCGTGGCGTACCGCCGGCGTCCCTCGGGGCTCCTTATCTGGGCGGCGTCGTCAGGTTTGCGCATCTGGACGGAGTGTTGCGATTCGTCGAGGATGAGGTCGAGCTCGGCGTCGACAGCTTGAGCACAACTAACCGACGCTTCCCAGCTTCAATGGCGACACTTATGGGCCTAAGTGTCGCTATCATGGATGCTATGGCGACACTTGGCCCGCTCAAATATGAGACGTTGCGCTGGACGCCGAGTTCTGAGAGCCCGTACTCGCGATCCCGCCGAAGCGGGCCCTACCAGGCGGCGATCCCACACTCGATCGCCGACCTGGACCTCACGCTGGCACCCACCGCGCTCGCCGACATGGAAGACGCCAGCCACGACATCACCCGCTTCGACGCTGAACTCGGTGGCGAGATCGCACCATTCGCCGCCGTGCTGCTCCGATCGGAATCGGCAGCCAGCTCCCGCATCGAGAACCTCACAGCCTCGGCGCGATCGATCGCCGAAGCGGAGCTGCCCGGCGGGAAGGGGAAGGCGAACGCCGAACTCATCGTCGCCAACACCGCTGCCATGACCGCGGCAATTGCACTGTCGGACACCGTCGATCCCGCAGCCATTCTGGCGATGCACGCTGCGTTGATGGGAGGCCAGCCGCGTCACGCCCCGGGTCAATGGCGAACCGAGCAGGTGTGGATCGGCGGAGGCAACAGTCCACTGTCGGCACAGTTCGTCCCGCCCAGTCACACTCGCGTGTCCGCCGCCATCGACGATCTGATGACCTTCGCCGCTCGCGACGACGTTCCCCTGCTGGCCCAGATCGCCGTGGCCCACGCACATTTCGAGACCATCCACCCGTTCACCGACGGCAACGGTCGCACCGGCCGCGCCCTGGTGCAGGCCATGTTGCGCAACAAGGGCCTCACTCGACAGGTCACGGTGCCGGTCTCCGCGGGGTTGCTCGCCGACACCGACGGATACATCGGCGCGCTCACCGCATACCGCGACGGCGATGCCACACCGATCGTCGAGCGGTTCGCCGAGGCGAGTGCGCGGGCGACCTCCAACGGCCGGCAACTGGTCACCGAACTGCGGGAGATGCGGGAGAGCTGGAACAACAGGATCACCGCGCGCGCTGACTCTGCGGTGTGGAAGGTCGCCGACCTGCTCACCCGGCGCCCGGTCGTCAACGCCGTGCTCGTTCGTGAAGAATTGGGCATTCCAACAGATCACCCACGCCGCTACCTCGGTCCGCTCACCGAAAACGGGATCCTCGTCGAGTTCACCGACCGGGCCCGCAACCGTGCGTGGCGCGCACCCGAAGTGCTCGCCGCGCTCGATGCGTTCGCCGAGCGGGCCGGGCGAAGGAGTGAATAGCTGGAGTCGGCGCATATCCCTTGCGTCCCGACCGCGCTGAAAAGATAGCAAATCGGAATGGGTTAACTAGCATGTCGGACTCCTCAGACTTCGCCGAGCGCAAATAGGTCGATTGGTCTTGGCTACACCACGTCGGCGTGCACCAGGGATCCGTTGACCTCCGACCTGAGCTCGCCGGAGTCGGTATCGACGATGTCCGCAGGATCTGTGATCGCATGTGGATCTACAGCCGTGCCGACTTCGATCCCAGACTTTTCAGTCGAGCGCGCGACCAGCCAGTGGCGTGAGACATGCGCGCTAGCCGGATCCATTTCCGAATCGCTGATGCTCGGCGCGTACGCCACTCTGATGGACGCAACCTGAGCGATCCCGCGCTGGTGGTCCGCGTTGGGCCGTCCAAGATGTTGGAGACGGGGCGACGGATGTCCGACTGGGTGGGTTTCGCCGAAAACGAGACAAGGGTTTGCGATCGTAGCTACTG
>NZ_JBOGDD010000948.1:0-7357 GCF_050701675.1 Mycobacterium sp.
GCCCAAGGCCGGCTCGAAGGCGCCGTGGAAGCTCAAGCAGAACTACTTCCTCGACGTCCGGATGATCCGCCAGGGCAAGGTCGACGACGAGGCGCTGCACTTCACCAAACACCGTGCCGCACTGAAGGTCTAGCTGCTGACGACCACGATCCCGTCGTCGTCGCAGTAGGCGATCTCACCGGGAACGAACGTCACCCCGCCGAAGGTCACCGCCACGTCGCGGTGGCCTTCGCCGGTCTTGCTGCTCTTGCGCGGATTGGTGCCGAGCGCCTTGATCCCGATGTCCAGGGAGCCCAACGCGACCGCGTCCCGCACCGCGCCGTTGATGATCAACCCGGTCCAGCCGTTCTGCACCCCTAGGCCCGCGATGAGGTCGCCGACGAGCGCCGTATGCAGTGATCCGTCGCCGTCGACGACCAGCACACCGCCGTCTCCCGGCTCCGAAAGCACCGACTTGAGCAGTGCGTTGTCCTGAAAGCAGTGCACCGTGGTGATGGGTCCCGCGAACAGTGTCGTGGCGCCGTAGTTCTGCAGCTGCAGGTCGCAGCTACGGACGTCTGGGTAGATGTCGTCGACGAGGTCGGCAGTGGCGCGCGGTTCGATGGTCACGACGCCCATTATCCCCGCAGGCAGCCGCGCCGGTACCCGCCCGAGTCGTCAGTCGTCGTCGGAGCGGCGACGCGCCAGCAGCACGACCAGGATGGCCAGCACGCCCGCGGCCACGGCGGCGACCAATGGCAACCGAGAGGGCTCGGGGCCGGGCAGTGGAATGGGCGACGGGGCAGTCGCAACCGTCGACTTCGCTTGTGCAGCAGCCTCTTTCGCGGGAGACGTCTGCGGTCGCTCACCATTGGTGGCGGCCGCGGCGGCGGGCACCGCCGCAATGGGTGGTGGTGGCGCGGCCTTCTGCGCCGGGGCCTTCTTCGCAGGCGCGGCCTTCTTGGCGGGCGCCTTCTTCGCCGGTGACTTGGCGGGGGCCTTCTTCGCGGCCTTGGCCGGCGCCTTCTTAGCGGGCGGCGGCGGTGGTGCCGGATCGGAGCCAGCGCTCGGCGGCTGATCCCTGGGCGGGTCGCCTGGTCGGTCCTGCTCGTCGGCCATAGTGGCTGCTCCTTTGCAGTTTCAGGTGCAAGAGTCGGCGTGCGGTGGGTGCTCGGCAGTGCTACCCAATCATGCCAGTCGGCCTCATCGCGTCAGCCCGTGACCGCCAAGGCGGCTGCCAAGGTGAGAGCCACGGACATGACCGCCAACTCGATTCGGGACCTGATGCCCGATGCGCCGGCCGTTGCGCGGTGAGCCCGCGCCGCGGGTAGCCAGCCCGCCCGATTCCGCGACGCCAGGGCGACGAGTGCCACCGTCACGAGGATCTTGGCCAGCAGCACCCGCCCGTATCCGGTGTCGTAGAGAGCCGCCGGGGAGTCCAGTGTCACGACCGCCCCCAGCCCGCCGAACACCAGCAGCACGACGACGCAGACCAAGGACACCTGGGAGAACCGCGGCAGCACCCTGGCCCACTGGCCGCGGTGCGTCACCGTCAGCACCAGCGCGGCGAGCGCGCCACACCAGACGGCCGCGGCCAAGGCGTGTACCGCCACCGCCACGCCGCCCAACGGTCTCTCCGAGAGGTGCCCGACGAGGCTGCGGCCCGCCACGCCCATGGCGGCGGCGCCCGTGGCGAGCACGCCCGCGGTCGAGCCAGGGCGCACCCTTCCCGGCGAAGTAGTCGCCACTAGACACACGACCACGGCCGACGCCAGACACACCAAACCGGCCCGACCCGCCGCGGTGTCGAGCGCGAACTCGGCGGTGATGCGCACGCTCAGCCGTCCGAACGTCGACCCGGCCGCCTCCGACGCCCCGACGAAGAGCCGAACGAGTTCGGCCATCGCCCACACCGCCGACACGACGATGAGCGGACGGGCGGCGCGGGCGGCGAGTTCGGCGCGGTAGCGCTGCGCATCGAATGCGGGCACGACGGCGAGTCCGAGCGCGATCACCGCCGCGATGTCGGCAAGGGCCCGAATCAGCATGGCTGCGGGCGAATTCTGCGGGACCGCCAGCCACCACGCCGCCGCAGCGGCTGCCCCGACGCACCCCAACCCCAATGCTGCCGCCCGCAGCCGGATCACCCGCGCCGTCGTACCGCCACCAATGCGCCCACGCCGACGATCACCGCGGCGAGCACCACGAACGGCCACATCGGCACACCGCCTCCGCCGTCCCCCCGCCCGACGGCTGGACCCGGCGACCCGGTTCCCGCCACGGTCAGCTCGAACGACCACGCGCCGTTCACCACGTGGCCGTCGGCAGAGGTCACGCGGTAGTTGACCGTGTACTTGCCGGTCGGACCCAACGGCAGCAACATCACGCTGGCGACGGCGCCCCGAATCTCCGCAGGACCCGTCGACCACAGATTGCCGTCGGGCCCGACCACGGTCATGGCGGCGAAGTTCGTCTGCAGTTGCTCGTTGAACGTGGCACTCACCCGGGCTGGCCCCGCACCGACCGAGCTGTCCGGTGCGGGGTCGGTCGAAACCCGAACGGCATGTGCGGACGCGGTCCCGGCGCCGGCGAGCGCCAGAACCGCGAGAACCACACTGAGGAGCGAAGTGGCGACGAATCTGCGGATCATGCGCGGCGGCGTCCGAGCAGGGCCGCGACCACACCCACCGCCGCCAGGATCAATGCCCCACCCGCCAGCCACCGAGCCGTGTTGTCGGGAGCCGCCACCGGAGCTGGTGCAGTGGGTTCGGCCGCCGTTGCCGTTGGCGCCGGCGGCGGCTGATGAGCGCCTGCTGCATCGCCGGCCGGGCCGGTCAGGTTCAGGACCGGTGCCGGGTGCTCGGGCTCGGCACCGCCTGCCAGCGGCGGTTGATCCCAGCGCACGACGGTCCCGTCCGAGTACGTCTGGGTGGCGGGCAGCGTGACCGATGGCTGGTTGGGCAGCGTCACCGAAACGTGGAACAGGGCGAACTGATCGGACGAGATGCCGACCGTGGGAGCCGCCGTCCACGTGACGGACCGCACCGTTCCGGCGGCGGCATCGCGGTCCAGCCGTGCCGTCCAACCGGGCATGACTTCGGTGCGGGCCGACGCCACGTTGGGCAGCGTCACGCTGAATTCCGTTGTGATCGCCCCCTTCTCGGACTCTCCGGGAACCTGAAAGGTCAGCACCGAAGTGCTGCCGGGGGTTGCACCGTCGGCGTCGACGTGGACATGGGCCGAGGCCGGTCCCGCACCCGACAGGACGGCGATGGACATGGCGGTGCCAGTGGTGGCGGTCGTGATGAGGGCGCGCATGTACGCCCGGTGAATGGATCTCATGTAGTTGGTGCCTTCTGTGTCGTCTGGTCGTGGGTCAGTGGGCGAAGCTGACCGGAGGACCTCGATGTGACACGGACGCGGCGAGGCTGAGCGCAGACTGCAGTGGTTGATCGGCGCTGCCGACGACGGTCGCCGACGCCGCGGCTATCGGGGGCGGCGGCGAAGGTGTAGCCGTCAGCAGCGTGCGCGACACGGCGGCGCAGAGACGTCCACCCGCCGCGATGAGCGCGGCGCCAACGGCGATCGCCACGACGTGCGCCGCGAGCATCAGGCCGGCCGAAGCCGTGGCGGCAGGCGGGTGCGAGTGTCCCGCTGCGCCGAGCACCGCATGGCCCAGCAGCTGCCCGACCGCCAGCACCGCGACAAGGACCTTGAAGTCCGCCGCCTCCTGAATCGTGGCGACCAGCGCCCCGAGCGTGACCGCCAACAGCGTCAGTAGCGCGGCGGTGGCGCTGGACGGCAGCCCGCCGCCGGCCGTCGAATGTGCCGCAATCGCGAGCGCACCCGTCAGCGCCCCAGCCGCCGCTCCTCGCAGACGTGCCGCGGGCGCGGTCGGGCGGTGGGGCCTTGGCTTGATCAGAGCACTCCGAGACGGGCCACTAGGTCGGCCTCCACACCGTCGAGCTGCTCGGTGATGGCGTTGTGTGCCGCCCTGCGCCGTGGCGTCGGCATGTTCTCCGCAGCCGTCACCGCCGAGGAAAGGTCGCGAAGCCGGTCGGTTACCGCCGCCACGAACTGCTTCGTCTCGGCGTCCTTCGGCTTCTTCGCCGCGACCTCGGCGAGTGTCTGCTCCGCCCCGGCGATCCGTGCGGACAGTGCCCCGCCGGCTCCGGAGAACTGGCCGATCTGGCTGAGCGGAACGCCGAGCCGGTCGGCGCGGCGCTCGTCAACGTAACCGCGTGCCGCGATGGCGACGCGGTAGGCGATCGGGACGACGACGGGGGCCAACATCCGCGAAACCGTCAGTGCCCGGCGAATGCGCGAGGGTGAGAGCAGCTTTCCCTCACGGACCGCCTTCAGCTGAGTCTCAGCAACCTTCAGGGCGGCCTTGTCGCTGCCCTTCTGAGCTTTGAGGCTCGACTTGATGGCCTTGGACTCCCGCTTGCCGTCGGCCTTGATGCGTCGTGCCTCGTTCTTGGCCGAGAGCTTGGCCTCCAGTTTCGCCTTCGCCTTGATGGCCCGAGCTTCGGCACGCCGAGTTGCTCGGCTCTTACGCCTCTTGAACAGGCCCATCCGGCTGCCTCCCGGTCATCTCGTCGCGATCTGGCGATCGCGGCTGCGCTGGTGTGGCCAACCCTAATGCCGCCGCCGCCGCAGGCCGGTTCCGCCCCGTGCATAGCGCATCGATTCCAACTGCCAGCAAACAGTTGACCATGATTGTGCAAGAATCGTTGAGTATCGGCGACGCCGACTGCCGGGTGCCACGGGGGCGCCCTTCCGGCGTCGTGGGAGGTGTGCGGACGTGGCTGTGCGAATACGCATCGCCGCGGCAGCTTTCGTAATTGCGTCGGGGCTGCTCGTGGGGGGTGCTGGTGCCACGATGGCGTTTGCCGCTCCCGAGTCGGGCCAAGGCGGCGAAAACCGTGGTACGCAGACCGACGACCACGGCGGCCGCTCTGGAGCCCCGCCGTCGGGAACGACGTCGAAGGACAGGTCGGCCGGCGAACCCAACAAAGGGCCCACCTCGCGTGCCGGAACCAGCGCAGGGCCGTCCAAGCCGACATCGCAAGTGGGTGACGGTCGCAGTGGACTCGACTCGAGGTCGCACCGTCCCGGCGCGGATGATTCTCCTGGCAGCAAACGTCCCGAACAAGATTCCAAGTCGCCTCCGCAAAACGATCCGAGAACCCCTGGCGAACCAGTCAAGAGCGGAGGTCCCAAGGATCCGAAGGACCCGAAAGACCCGAAGGATCCGCGACATCCACGGGACCCGAAGGACCCGCGGGACCCGCGGGACCCGAAGGATCCGTGGAACCACGACGGTCCGCATCATCCTGGCGGTGGGCACGATGGTCCGCATCATCCTGGCGGTGGTCACGATGGTCCGCATCATCCTGGCGGTGGTCACGACGGCCCGCATCATCCTGGCGGTGGTCACGACGGCCCGCACCATCCCGGCGGTGGTCACGACGGTCCACATCATCCCGGCGGCGGGCACGAAGGCGGGGGACCCTGCCCTCCTGACGACCCAGACCAGCCGCCCGGATCTCCCCCCGGCGGTGGCAGCGGTGGTCCCGGTTCCGGTGGCGGCGGCGGCGGTGCCGTCGCCGTACCGCCAAGGGGGCTTCCGCCGAAACCGCCGGTGATGCAGCTGCCTCCGCCGAGGGAACTGGCACCGATCGTCCCCGGAATCGTCGATCCGGCCGCCGACGTCGTGGCCGGATTGGCCTCGGCGGCATCGGCTCTGCCCTTCGTACCGGTCACGCTGCCCGTCGTCGTGGCTCCCGTCGGTGCGGGAGCTGCCGGAGCGGGCATTGGACCGCGGCCCGGGACCCCTTCGGCGCCAAGGACTTCGGCCACCCCGAGCAACGAGCAGCCGCCGCAGAGGGCCAGCCGTCAGAATCCGCCCGCCTACAGCGCCAGCAACGGTGTGACTCCGGCGTCCTTCCGGGTCGGGTACGGCAACTACCTGCGCAACGCTGGAATCGGGCAGGTGGCCGCGATCGCAGTGCCCGGCGTCACGGGCATCCTGATCATCACTGGTGCCGGTGGCTTGTTGGGGTACCGCCAGGCCCGAGCGGGACGCGCCGTCCGGGCCACCGGCACGGCCCGCTTCGTGGGTTGACCGAATTCGTCCGCTGCAGTTCGAGAAGACAGGAATAGTGGACTCATCGAGAGGGGGTTTGTATGCCAGCCAGCCGTCGTGTCACACGTGCCGTCAGTGAGGTCCTCGATCTCGCGCCCCGGCAGGGTGAAGTTTCACTCGCACGTCTCGTGGTCTCCGTAGCAGACGACCGCGGAAGACCGATCGAGCTCAAGATGGCGGACCTCCCGCCGGGCGTCTGCGGCCAGTGGCGACAGTACGCGGACCGCGACGTCTTCATGATTCAGCAGGGTCTGCCAGCAGGAGACCGAACGCTGGCCCACGAGCTGGGTCATCTGGTGCTTGGGCACGAGGGCATCTCAGTGGTGGAAGCGGCGAAGGACACCACCGAACTCGCGAGTTCCGACCTCATCGGCTACATGCTCAACCAGCGGACCGGCTGCATGGGCCCCAGCGGTGAGGACCTCGAGCAGGAGGCCGAGGACTTCGCGGCACTGCTGATCTACCGCCTGGGCCGACTGCCGTCCGATCGCGCGTCCATCGTGCAGGTGCGGCTCGGAGAGGCGTTTGGTTGATCATCTGGGTGATTGCCGGTCTTCTGGGACTGGCTACTGGCCTGCGTATCGGCTGGGCACTCGTCAACAAGCAGTCTCTGGTCAGCGCCGCGATGATTTTGGCGCTCGGAAGTCTCGGGCTGGTGGCTGCGCTCAACTGGCAGCCGCTGACGCTATTGATCGACACGCTGGTCCACTGGCCCAATGTGTCCACGGTGTTGAGTCAGGTGGCGCTCATCGCGTGCGCGGCGGGCAGTTGCGTGATGATCACCTCGGCGTCGTCGGAGCGCAAGCCGTCGACGATTCGGCGCATCGCGATCATCCAGTACGGCGTGGCCACGCTGATTGCGGCGCTGACATTGGCGTCGTTCTTCACCTCGCCACAACAGCCAGAGATGGCGCCCGAGGAGTACCTGCGACGCAACCTGGGCTCGGGAGGGATGACGTTGTCATGGCTGCTACCTCTGCTGTACGTCATGCTCGCGTTGACGTTGGTGGTGTGGGCGGGAGTGCGTCACTCCAACCGCACTCGTCGCGGCCGCGCCCTCTTCGTGTTCACCACCGGCGTCGTGCTGATCGTTCTGGCCAGTGCATTCTTCCTGCTGAGGGCTGTTGGTAGCACCGGCTTCATGGGCGTCGGAGCCGCGGCGACGCTGCTGGGGTGCGCCATGCTCGTCGTGGCGAGCGGATCGTTGTTGCCCAGTGTCGAGGACTGGTT
>NZ_JBOGDD010000949.1:0-8427 GCF_050701675.1 Mycobacterium sp.
ACAGTCCGCCGGGTGCGAGGCTGCCGTCGTAGGAGGCGCCGACGATCCACTCCTCGTCGGGATGCGCCTCGGCGTAGGAGCGCACCGCCTCGACGATCTCCGCGACCGACGTGCACGGCCGCACCGCGGGCCCGACGAATTCAAGGCCGCCGAGCAGCGGGTGGGCGTGCCCGTCGCCGAACGACGGCATCAGGAAGCCGCCCTCGAGATCGACCGCATCGGCGCCCTGCTCGGATGCCGCCGTGTGCGCGGAGGCACCCACGGCCGTGACGACGTCGCCGTCGATGAGCAGCGCATCCGTTGCCTCGGAAGCACCTGTCCACACGATTCCGTTGTGAAATAGCGTCATCACCACGGTTTGGCACACTACGCGGGCGCAAGAGTTACGCAATGCGTAACGACAGCGAACGGTACCCATCCGTCTCCCGCGTGGTTCCGAATAGAGATCGTGGAACGTGAAGACCTCGCTGGGCGCTCGGTCGCCGTCGTCGGAAGCGGCGTTGCCGGGCTCACCGCTGCCTACGTCCTGTCAGCCCGCAACCGGGTGACGCTGTTCGAGTCGGACAGCCGGTTGGGCGGTCATGCCCACACCCACGTCATCGATCGCGGAGACGGCGACGTCGTCGCAGTCGACTCCGCGTTCCTGGTGCACAACGACAGGACCTATCCCACGCTCTGCCGCCTGTTCTCCGAACTCGGGATCGAAACTCGCGACACCGACATGTCGATGTCGGTCCGCGACGACCGGGTCGGCGCCACCGGACTCGAGTACGCGGGGGCGCGCGGGGTCGGCGGGCTCTTCCCGTCACTGTCGACTCTGGCCCATCCCCGCTACCTCCTGATGCTCGTGGAGGTCAAGCGGTTCCACCGCGAGGCGACCCGTTTGCTCGACGATGAAGCCGCCGATGACCAGACGCTCGGGTCGTTCGTGAAGCGACATGGTTTCTCCGCCTACTTCATTGCGCACTTCATGACGCCGTTGGTGGCCGCAGTCTGGTCGTGCGCCCCTGGTGACGCGATGAGCTATCCGGCCCGCTACCTGTTCGTCTTCCTGCAGCACCACGGCATGCTCTCGGTGCTCGGTTCTCCGACGTGGCGGACCGTCGTCGGCGGGTCCGCCACGTACGTCCAAGCGATCGCACGGCTCATCCACGAGGTCGCCACCGACGCGCAGGTCCGCTCCGTGAAACGGGTACCCGACGGCGTGCAGATCTCCCTCGGCGACGCCGCACCCAGACGGTTCGACGCGGCGGTCATCGCGACGCACCCCGACCAGGCACTGCTGATGCTGGCCGAGCCAACCGCCGCCCAACGCACGGTCCTTGGCGCAATCCGCTACTCCACCAACCACGCCCAACTGCACACCGACGTCTCGGTGCTCCCGCGGCGGCCCCGCGCCAGGGCCTCTTGGAACTACCTGGCGACCCCCAACGCCGACAACGTCCTGGTGACCTATGACATCACGCGTCTGATGCGGCTCCCGGGTCCCGAGCGCTACCTGGTCACCCTCGGCGGTCGCGACCGCGTCGACCCGGCAGCGGTGATCGCCGAGATGACGTATGCCCACCCGCTGTACACGCCCGAATCCGTGGCCGCTCAAGCCCTGCTTCCGACCATCGACGACGACCGGCTGACGTTCGCAGGCGCGTACCACGGGTGGGGCTTCCACGAGGACGGTGCGGCATCCGGATTGCGTGCGGCACAACGGCTCGGCGCCGATTGGCCCGCCGCGTCGAGCCTTGAGCCGGCGCCATGTTGACCGCCCTCTACCGAACGCGGATCACCCACCTGCGGCGCGCACCGGTGCACCACTACTTCGAGCAACGTGGCTACAGCTGGTACGTCGACGTCGACGAGCTGCCCCGGCTGCCCGGCTGGTTGCAGCCATTCGCGAGATTCGAAGCCGCCGATCATCTTTCGGTACCCATCGACGGCGATGACACGTTGCGTGCCCGAGTCGACGGCTACCTCGCCGAGCACGGCATCGAACTGCCCGGCGGCACCGTCACCGCCCTACTCCAGGCGAGGGTGCTCGGCTACGTCTTCAATCCGCTCAGCGTCTTCTGGTGTCATGACCGCCACGGCGTGCTGCGGCACGTCATCGCCGAGGTGCACAACACCTACGGCGGCCGCCACGCATACCTGCTGCCACCGACCGGCGACCAACCGGTCGCGGTGAAGAAGGCGCTGTACGTCTCCCCGTTCAACGAGGTCGACGGGTACTACCTGGTGCGGGCACCGCTGCCCGAGGCCGAACTGGACGTGACGATCTCACTACACAGGGAGAACAAGCCCGCCTTCGTCGCGACGATGCACGGCGTGCGACGCAAGGCCTCGATCGCCAACGTCCTTCGACTGCAGATGGCGGCCCCGCTGGCACCGCTGATGGGAGCGATGTGGATACGGATTCAGGGTGTCACGCTGTGGGCTCGACGGGTACCGGTGGTGCCACGACCGAAGGCGATCGAGAGGGAAAGGGTCGATCAACTGTGACCGTCAACGCCACCGGAAACATTGGCACGCCACTGGATCCCGCCCGCTGGCCGTCGGTGGCCCGGGTTCCCGGGGGCCCGGTCAGCACGGCGACGGCACGGGTGGCGGAGTCATTCCTGCGCCGCGCCGCAGCGCGACTTCCGCTGAGGCTCCGCTATCCCGACGGATCCGTCGTCGGCGCCGCCGACCCGACGTTGCCGACGATGGACATTCACCGGCCCACCGCACTGTTTCGGCGAGTCGGCAGATCCGGGCTGATCGGCTTCGGCGAGTCGTACATGGCGGGCGAGTGGAGCTCCGATGACTTGGCGGGCCTTCTCACCGCCTTCGCCAACTCGGTGGCAGACCTGGTTCCGCCTGCCCTGCAATGGCTTCGGCCATTCGCCGTCGTGCGGCATCCGAGCACGATGTACAACAGCCTCAAGCAGGCCCGCGACAACATCGCCGAGCACTACGACCTGTCCAATGACCTGTTCGCGGAATTCCTCGACGGCACCATGACCTACTCCGCCGCATTGTTCGACAACGCGCGGCCAGAGTGGTCCGCGCTGGAGGACGCCCAACGTCGCAAGATCGACCGCCTTCTCGACTCGGCGCGCGTCGGACCGGGCAGCCACGTGCTCGAGATCGGCACGGGCTGGGGAGAATTGTGCATTCGCGCCGCTTCACGCGGCGCGCAGGTGCACTCCATCACCCTGTCCGCCGAGCAGCAGCGCCTAGCCCGGGAGCGCGTCGCCGCTGCCGGCTTGTCGAGCCAGGTGACGATCGAGCTCAAGGACTACCGTGAGGTCGATGGTCGCTACGACGCCGTCGTCTCGGTCGAGATGATCGAAGCGGTGGGATATCGATTCTGGCCCACGTACTTTCATACCCTCGACCGCCTGGTCTCGCCGGGCGGGCGCGTGGCGATCCAGGCCATCACCATGCCGCACGGCCGGATGTTGGCTTCCCGCAACACGTACACCTGGATTCAGAAGTACATCTTCCCCGGCGGGATGATCCCGTCCGTGGAGGCCGTCGTCGGCATCACGGAACGCGAGACGCGCCTGCGCACGGTGAACATGCTGTCGTTGCGGCCCCACTACGCCGAGACACTACGCCTGTGGCGGGAGCGCTTCGCGTCGCGGCGAGATTCGGTGCTCGCGTTGGGGTTCGACGACGTCTTCGAGCGGATGTGGGAGCTTTACCTGGCCTACTCCGAGGCCGGCTTCCGGTCCGGTTACCTCGACGTCTACCAATGGACCTTCGCACCGACGGGTACCACGTGATGAACTTCCTCGTCGTTTCCGCTGCCTCACTGGCGTTCCTGGTTCTGGTCTACGGGGCGTCGTTCGTCATCGGGCGTCGGATCGGCCGTTACAACGTCGTCGACGTGACGTGGGGCGCGAGCTTCGTCGTCGTGGCAGCGGTCGCGGCGGTCGTCGGTAGCGGTGAGCTCTTCCGTCGACTCCTGCTACTGGCTCTGGTCGCCGTCTGGGGTCTGCGGCTGGCATGGCACATGATCGGCAAGTCCGCGGGCAAGGGCGAAGACCCGCGCTACGACAAACTGCTGAAGGGCGACTTCTCCGCCGCCAACGTGATCCGCAGGATCTTCCTGATCCAGGCAGCCTTGGCGTGGTTCATCTCCCTGCCTCTGCAACTATCGGCCTCGCTGGGTGCGACGCCGTCGGGCTTGCTGCCGGTGTTGATCGCCGGGGTGGCGCTGTGGGTCGTCGGCGTCCTGTTCGAGGCGGTGGGCGATCATCAGCTGCGCCAGTTCAAGGCCGACTCCGCCAACAAGGGCAAGATCATGGACCGCGGTCTCTGGTCCTGGACACGGCATCCCAACTACTTCGGCGATTCGGCGGTGTGGTGGGGCCTGTGGCTGATCACCATCACGGGCTGGCTGTCGTTGACGACGGTGCTGTCGCCCGTGGCGATGACGTACTTCCTGGTGTATGCCACCGGCGCACGTCTGACCGAGCGAATCATGGCCGATCGCCAAGGGTTTCGTGAATACAGCGCTCGCACTTCGTTTTTCGTACCGCGGCCGCCCAGATCGTGAATACCGTGACTACTCTCGATTTCGCCAGTAAGCTTCGCGGCGTGACAGTCGACCTCGACGCTTTGCTGCGCCGGGTAGCACAACAGGACGTCGAGGCGTTTGCCGCGTTCTACGACAACACCCGAGCAAGGGTGTTCGGGCTGGTGGTGCGCGTGCTCCGCGACCCTGGCTACAGCGAGGAAACCACTCAGGACATCTACCTGCAGGTATGGCGTAACGCCGCAAATTACAACCCGTCGGCGGGCACTCCCCTGGCATGGCTCATGACGTTGGCGCACCGCCGTGCGGTCGACCGCGTGCGCTCCGAGCAGTCCGCCAGCCAGCGCGAGTCCCGGTACGGAGCCGCCAACTTCGAGGTACCCGCGGACCGGGTCGCCGAGGCCGTGATCCAGCTCGACGAGCAGCGGCAAGTAACCCAATGCCTGGATTCGCTGAGCGATCCGCAGCGCGAATGCATTCAATTGGCGTATTACGAAGGCCTGACCTATGTACAGGTATCAGAGCGTTTGGCGGCGAACCTTGCCACCATCAAGTCACGGATGCGGGATGGCATCCGTGGACTACGCAAGTGTCTGGGGGTCTCGTGACCGAGCCACATGACCACGACGATTTACTGGTCCTTGCTACGCCGTACGCGCTGCACGCGATGCCACAGTCCGATCTCGACGACATCGACAGGCAGCTGACCCGCGCGCCTGCGCCCGTCGCGCTCGCCTTCGCCGACGAGGTGCGCGCCGTCCGGGAGACGATGGCACTGGTGTCGGCCGCCACGGCGGTCGAGCCACCGACGTACCTTCGCGAGCGCGTGCTGACCGCCGTCGGCGGAGGCAGGGTGGTCGAACTGCGTCCTCGATCGACCCGTGGGCGCACCGCTGCGATCGCCATCGCGGCCGCCGTGGCGATCGGCCTCGGCGCTGCGGGCATCGGATTCGCCATCCGGCCGGAGCAGACGCAGTCGGCCGCAGAGCAGATCTTCACGGCTCCGGACGTCCGGACCGTCTCGGGCGACATCCCGACGGGCGGCACCGCCACGGTGGTGTTCTCCCGCGAACGCAACGCGGGCGTGCTCGTGATGAACAACGTCGCGCCGCCGAAACCGGGAACCGTCTACCAGATGTGGCTCGTCGGCGCGCAGGGCCCGAAATCGGCGGGGACCATGGACGCGGCGGCCGTCGCGCCGTCGACCACTGCCGTGCTGCCAGATCTCGGGGACTCCAAGACCCTGGCCTTCACGGTCGAACCGAGCGGCGGCTCGACGGCGCCCACCACCCCGGTCTTCGCCGCCCTTCCGCTGGCCTGACGCATCACACGCCCTCGACGGTGGCGGCCGCCGCTTCTTCGACGACGTCGGATGCGACGCGGCGACGATTCCAGGCCCTGCGCTGACGGGCGGCGCCGTTGCCATCGGCGACGACCCGCCGGAGTTCGGCCTTGACCATGTCGTACTCGCCGAGGCTGGTCAGCGCGGGCTCGAGTCGGTCGACGAACGCGTCCAGTAGCGCGGGAGCGGGCCTGCGCGCATGACTGTCCCCGAGATCGATCAGCTCCCCCTCGAGCCCCTCGCGGGCGGCCTTCCAATATGCCGCTTTGAGGGCGTGTGGCGTCAGCGGCGGGATCGGCTCGCCCCGTTCCTCGTCGGCCATCGCCGTCATGACGAGTGCCCTGACGAGGGTGGCGAACAGGACGGTCTCGGCGACGGTGGCGGGGACGTCGGAGACGCGAACCTCGATGGTCGGGAAGTTGGCGGACGGGCGGGCGTCCCAATAGACCATTCCGGCGTCGAGCATCGCCCCTGCATCGAGCATCATCCGGACCGCTGCGTCGTAGTCGGCGGCCGACTCGAAGTGCGGCGGCGGGCCGGCACTTGGCCATCGCGCCCACAGCACGCTGCGCCAGCTCGCATGTCCCGAGTCGGCGTTGCGGTACACCGCCGAGTTGGCCGTCAGTGCGAGGAGCAGCGGCAGCGACGACCGCAGCCGGTTGCTCACCTGGATCGCCACCTCACGAGTCGGGACGGCGACGTGCACATGGCAACCGCAGATGCCCTGTTCGTGCGCGATCATGCCGAACCGCTCCGCGATCTCGCGGTAGCGCGGCTTATCGGTGATCGGAAACTCGGGCGCAACGGTGGGCGGCAGAGCCACCGCCAGCAGTCGTGCACCGGCGGCTTCGGCCGCGTCGGCGGCAACGCGGCGCAAGCGGGTCAGATCGCGTCTCAGGTCATCGCTCGAGGACGCGACGTCCGACGTCGTCTCGACCTGGCAGCTGGTGAGCTCGAGCTCCAGTTCGACACCGTGTCGGGCGGCATGTTCGGCGACCGCGGTATTGAGAGGAACGGGCTCACCGGTGTGCGGATCGACGAGAAGGAACTCCTCCTCGACTCCGAACGTCGGAGGCTCGGGAGTGTTGATCCGGCCCGCCGGACTGCTCACAACGGACCGGATCAGGATGACACTCCTCTTGCTGACGCGATGACCTTCGCACAGCTCGAAATCCTTATTGCCCCGCTTCTTCGGGGGCCAAACCTCCGAATTCCAACCGGCACCTAAGCTCGGATCATGGCACGGGATTTTCGGTTCGGATTCGGTCTGCACGCCGCGCATCGGCAGTCGTCGGTTCAAGACTGGGCCCGCCGCGCCGAGGACATGGGTTACGACGTGCTGCACGTGCCGGACCACCTCGGCGCGCCCGCCCCCTTCCCGACGTTGATGACGGCGGCGGCGGCCACGGAGACCCTTCACGTCGGCACGTTCGTGCTCAACGCCGGCTTCTACAAGCCTGCCCTGCTGGCCCGCGACGTCGAGGCGATGCGCGACCTGACCGGCGGACGGCTGGAGCTGGGGCTCGGCGCGGGTTACGTCAAGGAGGAGTTCGAGGCCGCCGAGATTCCGTTCCCGACCGCCGGGCAGCGAGTCGACTATCTGCGGCGCATCACCGAATATCTGGGTGAGCACGTGCCGGAGGTCCCACTTCTGATCGCGGGCAACGGCAACCGGCTTCTGACGATCGCCGCGGAGAGGGCTCAGATCATCGGCCTCACGGGAGGCGACCCGGCGAGCGAGGGCGGGGATCCCCTGGCCGAGCGGATCACGTTCGTGCGCAACGCCGCTCCCGAACGCTTCGACGACCTTGAGCTGAACATCGCCATCACCGCCATGCCGATCGACGAGTCAGGTATGCCCGACCTCTCGATCACGCGGCGCTTCCTGCCGGAGCTGACGGACGACCAGATCCTGAGGACGCCGGGTGTGCTTTCGGGATCGACGGTGGACATCGCCGACGAGATCCGCCGCTACCGCGACACCTACGGGGTCACCTACATCATCGTTCAGCAGCCGCACGCCGAGGCGTTCGCGAAGGTGATCGCCGAGCTGCGGTGAGTCAGCGCCCGCGGACGGCATCCTTGAATCGCTCGCCCGACATCCTGACGCGGGCCTTCACCTGATCGACCTTGCCTTCGTTGCGCAGGCGCGGATTGTCGGTCATATCGCCGATGTTCTCCTTGACCCGGCCGGCCAGCCGGTCGACGGTGTGGCGGGCCTTCTTCGATGCGCTCATGGCGGTGGATAGCCCGTAAGCGGTGGTGGGAAACACGGAGCCCCGAATCGATTCGGTATGCTGCGAGCCGGTCCGCCCCCGTAGCTCAGGGGATAGAGCACGGCTCTCCTAAAGCCGGTGTCGCATGTTCGAATCATGCCGGGGGCACCACGTTCGTTTGCAGGTCAGCGCGTTTTCCGGGCAATTGGGGCATGACGGCGATCTGCACCTCCCTGCCGATGCCTTCGAAGACAAAGCCGGCCTCACGGGTCACGGTCCGAAAACGAGATTCGGTAGCCACGTGACCAGAGACGGCACGAGCGCCAGAATGAGCAGAACCAGCAGCATGGCTC
>NZ_JBOGDD010000950.1:0-6868 GCF_050701675.1 Mycobacterium sp.
GGCATGGATGACACGCACTACCTTCCCCCGGCAAAGGCATGTGGTCCGCACCAGATCAGGGGAAATGCGATCGCTCTCGATCCGAACGCACCCGAGGTGGGCGAATGTCCGCCAGGGACGTGGAACACCGAACTCCTGACGCGCATCGCGCCGACAGCGCATGACGGAGACACTCCCGGTCTCAACCCCGACTTCGGCCACCTGCTCCGCGGCACTGTCCATGACCCGACGGCACGCCGCATGGGCGGAGTGGCCGGGAGCGCCGGGGTGTTCACGACGGCGCACGATGTCGGCCTATACGCGCACGCGCTCCTCGATCGCCTCGCCGGGCGCCCGAGCCCGTTTCCGCTGACGCAATCCACCCTGGAACTGATGACGACCCCGCAGCAGCCCGGACACACCACTGCACAACTCGAAGCCGCGAACAGAGCCTCTCGCGACACCATCGAAAAGACTCCCAACACAACAGATCCCCTGCTCGCGCCGCACTATCCGGCAATAGGGGGAGAGAACCTGCGCGGCTTCGGCTGGGACATCGATACCGACCAGTCCAGGCCGCGCGGCATGATCTTCCCCATCGGCAGCTTCGGCCACACCGGCTTCACCGGAACGACGCTCTGGATGGACCCCGGGTCAGACACCTACGTGATCGTCCTTGCGAACGTGATCCATCAGCGGGGCGCCCCACCCATCGCGAAGCTGAGCGGCGAACTGGCCACAGAGACAGCACGGGCCCTCCATCTGTACGGCAATTAGCCAAACTTCACTACGTCTGCACCATCTCGACGACGATCTTGCCGAAGGCGCCGCGATCGAGGTGGTCGAGCGCTGCCGGCAGCTCATCGAGCCGGTACCGACCGTCGACGACGGGCGTCAACCGCGTGTGATCGACGGCGGTGACGAGATCGTGAAGTGCGCGACGGTGCCCCGTGCCGATCCCGTGGATGGTGACGTCCTTGAGCAGCAGCGGCATCACCGGAGCCGTCACGTCAAAGCCTTCCAGCGCACCGATCAGGTGAATGTGTCCACCGACGGCCACGGTCTGCACCGCCTTGCCCAGATGCGCCCCGCCGACCAGTTCGAGGATGTGGTCGGCGCCGCGGTCACCGGTGGTCTGCAGCACGGCCTCGACCCAATCATCCCGCCTGCGGTCGATGGCGTGGTCGGCCCCGAGTGCCAACGCGCGCCCGAGCTTGTCGGCACTCCCCGACACGATGACCTGGGCCCCATGCATTTTGGCGATCTGGAGGCCGAAGAGTGCAACGCCCCCGGTCCCTTCGATGAGCACCGTCTCGCCGGCACGAAGGTGCCCACGTTCGACGAGGGCGAACCACGCGGTGATTCCGGCGCACGGCAGGGTGCTGGCGTGCGCATCATCGAGTGTCGCCGGTGCGCGTACGAACCAGTCTTCTGGCATGGCCACGTACTCGCTCAGGACGCCGGGGTAGTAGCCCCCGAGCGTTCGATACGACGGTGTGCGGGCATTACCTTGGCGGACACCGTCGATCCAGTCGGGGGTGAACGTCGAGATAACGCGGTCGTGGAGTCCGAATCGACTCGCGCCGTCACCCAGCGCCACCACGGTTCCGGCCAGATCCGAACCGGGCGTGAACGGAAACGACAAGGGCAGTCCTCTGCCACTGTCCATGACCATCTTGTCGCGATAGTTCAGTGCGACGGCACCGACCTTGACCAGGACTTCGCCCGGGCCCGGCTCAGGAACTGCAACGGTCCTCAGCTCCAACCGATTTCGGCCGATTCCGGCTATCTCCCACCGGCGCATCGTCCCTGTCATCACTGCCTCCACACATCTCGAAGAAGGGCCCGGGGTGGTGGACCTTCACCTTTATTCGGTTCGTTGGCGGCATTGCTGCCCGCTGAATCGCAGCCGCAACTCTCGGCATAGTCCTTTTTTTCGCCCGACGGGACGACGTCAGACCTGTGGGGTTTATTCCGGGGGTGGTAGCAGCCCCGTCGTCGTGCACACTTGTGCCATGGATCCGCTGGCGGCAGACGATCTGGATCGGCGGATCATCGATCAGCTACGCATCGATGGGCGCCGCTCCTTCGGTGAGATTGGGCGCTACATTGGGCTCAGCGAAGCCGCCGTGCGCTCCCGCTACAACCGCCTACGCAAGCTGGGAATCGTCCAAGTGGTCGGCATGTCTCACGCGCTGAAGCTCGGTGACGTGGAAGCCCATGTGGCCATTGAGGTGCGAGGCGTCACTGTCGAGGCGGTGGCAGCCCAGCTCTGCGCCTTTGCTGAAGTGAAGTTCGTCGGAGCCGCGCTGGGCGCTTACGACCTCGTTCTCGATGTGCGTTGCGAAGACAACGCGCACCTGTCGCGTTTCCTGCACGACAAGCTTCGCCGAATCCGCGGCATTGCACGCATGGAGACACTGACCGTCTTGGAGGTAGCCGTCGACTCCTACCTCTGGGCCGGGTTCCGACAGCCCGTGGACCGCCAGGCCACGCCGACCGTCACGGCGTCGGAGGTGAGTCCTTCTGACCTGCGCCGCCACTGAGGCCCACCCACGAGTAGTCCTTGTACAGCTGAGTGAGGATCAATAGATCCAGCCGAGCCACACCCGGCACCCGTCGGATGTCATCCAAGAGGACGCGGATCTGGTCGAGGTCGCGACACGTCGCCTCCGCGTACACGTCAGCAGCGCCTGCGCACAACGCCACGTGATTGACCGCGGGCATGGCGACGAGCGCCGCTGTGACCGACTGCGTCGTGTGATTGCGAACCGTGATGAACAGTCGTACCGATTGATGGCCGAGTGTCAGCGGGTTGCACAACGCCACGATCCGTACAGTCTCGGAGTCCAGCAGTTTGGAGATTCGGCCGCGGACGGTGCCCTCGCTGACCTCGAGTTGACTGGCCATCGACGTGAACGTACGCCGGCCGTCACGGCCGAGCATCTCGACGATTTGACGATCGACGTCATCGAACATTGTTTTTCACCGCCTGGCGATGAAGATACGCATCGAACGCGCAGTGCGTTAGGTTCGAGCCTTCGCTATCGACAGTGCCTCGGTGACCATGGCGGCGTTGTCGGCCACTGCGCCCCCTGCGCCATTCAGGACGTCTTCCAACCCGATGCGCGTCTCGGCCCCGTCTTCGAGTGCAGCGAGTAGCACGGGCCAGGCCGTCGAGTCGAACCCGTGATAGAGGATCGAGCACGAAGTTTCCTTGCGCACGATGGCCGCGATCTCGCGACACAGGCGAACGGACTCGTCGGCGTCGTCCAATTCGGGCTCGATCAGGATCCGCACGTTGTCGTGCAACGTCGGGGATGCCAGGAGCGCGGGCACGTCGTCGATGGACCACACCGCGCTTTCCAGCACGACGCCTCGCGACAGCAGCAGCTCGCCGGCCTCTGCTGCGCCGTCCTCACTGAAGGCCACGGAGGCGAAGTCGGGCAGGTCATTCTCTGGCCAGCCCTCGATGTGGCGCATCCGCTCGGCGTGGCCAGAACACGTCCACAGTCCAGTGGTCGTCCCGATGATCACGGAGGGATCGTGGGAGCGCACTGCGCGCACCATCGCCCCCACATCCGACGGGGCGATGCTTTGCCCCCCGTCGGGGGTGCGGGCGTGGGCATGAACGACGCTGGCGCCCAACGCGGTCACTCGCGACGACTCGATGGCGATCTCGGCCGGAGTCAGAGGTACCGATGGTGCTTCCTGCCGCGTGCGCCCGCCGTTGATGGCAGCTTTGAGAAACAAGACGAATTCTCCTGGAAATCTGAGTGAAGATGGACTATTGCGTGAGCTTTTCGATGATCTCGGTGGCGCCGGTCTCGGCGCCCAGCCGAGCGCCTGAGCGCACCGCCGCGATCAGTGCAGGCTCTTCGGCGTCGTCTTTCAGAGCGGTGTCGATGATCTGCTCGAGGACCGTTGATGGGCTCGCGAACACTCCGTTGGCATCAGCGAGGATGACGTCTCCGGAGCGGACGGTGACGCCCCCGATGGTCACGTCGACATGGTGGCCACCGTCGTCGATGCCGTGCAGCTTCGTGGTGAGCAGGCTGCGCCCGTAGGCATAGACGGGAATTCCCAGTTCGGAGACCTCATCGACGTCGGTCACGACGCCGTCGACCACGATGCCACGAGCACCCCTGGCCGCAGCGGTCGCTGCCACGACGAGGCCCACCGGTGCATGGCGTCGGTCTGCGCCGGTATCGACGACGAGCACGTCGCCGGGTTCCAGATACCCGGCCGCGTGGTGCAGCATCGTGGAGTCGGTGGCCGTGGTGCGCACGGTGATCGCCCGCCCCACGACGCGGGCGGTGCCGCATTGCCGGACAACCGCGGGGTCCACGAAGCCGGCTTCTAGGTAGTGGCCCAGCGTGGCGAACGACACCTTCTCCAGTTTGGCCACCAGCGACGGATCGAGTCCCGCAGGGAGGGGGTTGATTTCGATGGGCAATGTTCAGTCCTTCACGCTCATCGCCAGATCGATGCGGCGATTCTTGAGGGCGGGCAGCGTATCGCGTACGGCATCGGTGCGGGTAGGTGAGATCTCCACGATGGCGACGGTCTCGGGTTCATCACCGACGGCGACGCGGACGATGCCCATCGGATCGACTATGAGGGAGTCGCCGATGCAGTCGGGGGAGATACTGCCGGCCGCGCACACCCATACCGTGTTCTCGATAGCGCGAGCCCTCACCAACGTCTCCCAGTGATCTTCTTTGCGTCGGCCTGCTACCCACGCTGCGGAGATGGTGATCAATTCGGCATCGAGACCGATCAGATGCCGTGCCATCTCGGGGAATCGGACGTCGTAGCAGTTGAGCAGGCCGACCCGGACACCTGCCAGCTCGACGACGGGCGGCATCACCGAACCCGCTGTCACATAGGACGATTCCTGATAGGCGAAGGCGTCGTAGAGATGCAGTTTGCGGTAGCGAGCAGCCACTGCCCCATCGGCGGCGATCGCCAGCAAGGTGTTGTTGGGACGTGTGGTGCCGTTCGGCTCGTAGCCGCCGATGACGATCGCGATGTGCTGCAGTGCAGCAAGGCGAGACATCCGGTCTTCGAACTTGGGCCACTCGTCGTGCACGGTGTCAGCGAGCGGCCTCGTCAGCCCTTCGGTGAGAATCATCGACTCTTCCGGGAAGACGACCAACTCGGCACCTCCAGCACGTGCGCGAGCGGTGAGCCGTTCGATGGCGGCGTAGTTTGCTTCGGGGTCGGTGGTCGGCCCGAACTGCGCAACGGCAGTTAACATTCGAATCCCTTTCTCGTGTGGTGTGGTTCAAACAGCCAAGGCGCGTGCGTCGGATGGCATCCAACTCAGCCATACGTCAGCCCCGGAGCTCAACGTCCTCAGGTCGGTGCTCAACAGGGCGCTGGGTACCGTTGCCACGACGTGATTGTCACCGGCGATGACGGTTCCAAAGCGCCATTCGTCTCCCGTGTAGACGGTCTCGGTGACTACTGCCGGGACCGAGAATCCCGGTGGGGCCGTGCATGTGATCTGAACGCGCTCGGGTCTGACCGCAATTCCGACGGCGCCACCGTCGGCGACGTGTTCGACTTCAGTTGCCGGCACCGGCCCTACGCTCGCGATGTCAAAGCCGCCTCCCGATCGGGTGCCGCCGATCACATTGCAGCTTCCAATGAAGGATGCGACGAACCGCGATCGGGGCTCGTCGTAGATCTCTGTGGGACTGCCGATTTGGAGGACGCTACCTGCTGACATCACGGCGATTCGATCGCTCATGGTCAGCGCTTCTTCTTGGTCGTGGGTGACGTAGACGAAGGTGATGCCGACTTCACGTTGCAGGGTTTTCAGCTCGATCTGCATCTGTTTGCGCAGCTGCTGGTCGAGTGCTCCGAGTGGTTCGTCGAGAAGAACGACAGCTGGTCGGCCCGTGACCGCGCGAGCAAGTGCAACACGTTGACGCTGACCACCGGACAGCTGTGTCGGCTTGCGGTCGGCCATCGCGTCGAGTCGCACCAAGCGCAACGCGTCATTCACCCGTGTGATCCGCTCTTGCTTCGGAGTCTTACGCACCTTCAGCTCGAATCCGACGTTGTCAGCGACTGAAAGATGCGGAAACAGCGCGTAGCTCTGGAAGAGCATGTTGAGGTCGCGCTTGCGTGTGGGCACGTTGGTGACGTCCGATCCGGCTAGCTCCACCACACCGGCGGTGGGGGTTTCGAAGCCGGCGATCATCCGCATCAACGTGGTCTTTCCGCATCCCGACGGGCCGAGGATGGAGAAGAATTCGTTGCGTCCGATCTCCAGATCAAGCGGCTGCACGACGACGGACTCGCCGAAGGACTTGGTGACGCCGTGCAGGCGGATCGCGGGTTCAGTCATCTTGTCTTCCCACGGATTTCGTCCGGACCTTCGTGGTGGCTCTCAAGGTGTCTAGTTTCATGACGCCTTCACCCGCGTCCATCCGTCCTGGTAGTAGCGCATCGCGTCGTCAGGGTCGAGGACGAACTCCGCCTTCTCGATTTGGTCGGCGGGCGCGAAGATGGCGGGGTTGGACAGTAACGCTTGGTCGGTGATGAGCTTTCGGGCTGCGTCGTTGGTCGTCGCCAACGAGCCGTCATTGGTCGCCATCGCGCCGATCTCAGGGCGCAGGATGAAGTTCAACCATTCGTAGGCCGCGTCGGAGTGCGGGGCATCCTTGGCCATGGAGAAGCTGTCGACCCAGAGTGAACCGCCTTCCTTCGGAAGCACGTACTTCACACGGGGATTGGCAGCAACGACTTGAGCGACTTGGGATCCGCCCCAGGCCAGCGATGCACATGCGTCACCGGAGGCGACCAGATCGAAGTAATTGGTTGAGTTGTAACCGGCCAGGAGTTGCTTCTGTTCGAGGAGCTTGTCCGTGGCGCGGTT
>NZ_JBOGDD010000951.1:0-5171 GCF_050701675.1 Mycobacterium sp.
CGCGATGTCACCGGTCGGCGGCGTCGGGATCAACCTCGCCGTCGCCGACGCCGTCGCGGCGGGGCGCGTCCTGGCAGCCCCGCTGCGTGCCGGGCAGGTGTCCACCAGGGATCTGGCCAGGATTCAAGCCAGGCGCTGGGTTCCGACCGCGCTCATCCAGGGGGTGCAGCGAGCAATGCACGCGGGGGTGATCGCCGCCGCCGTCACGGAAGGTGGGTCCGACCGACCACCGTTGGGCGTGCGACTGATCAGCCGCGTGCCTTTCCTGCGCACCGTCGCCGGATATGCGGTGGCCATCGGGCCGTTGCCCGAACGTGCGCCCGCCTACGCCAGGCGTTGAAACCCCGAGATCGGAAACACCCCGCCCACGAGTGGACGCCGGGCGCCCGTGCAGTTGATGATGTCCGCATGGTTCTCCAGCACAGCGGGCCCGACAACGAGACCAGCACGTCCGCGTCCGATCACGTGCCCGAGGCGCCGTACACGGTGACCGCCCCCGTGCCCTATGCGCCTGGCGGACCGCTGCGAAACCCGTTTCCGCCGATAGCGGACTACGGATTCCTCTCGGACTGCGAGAACACCTGCCTGGTCTCGTCGGCCGGTTCGGTGGAGTGGTTGTGCGTGCCGCGGCCGGACTCGCCGAGCGTGTTCGGCGCGATCCTGGACCGCGGCGCCGGGCACTTCCGGCTCGGGCCGTACGGGGTGACGGTGCCGTCGGCCCGCCGCTACCTTCCCGGCAGCCTGATCATGGAGACCACGTGGCAGACCCACACCGGCTGGCTGATCGTGCGCGACGCGCTGGTGATGGGGCCGTGGCACGATCTCGACGCCCGGTCGCGGACGCACCGCCGCACCCCCATGGACTGGGATGCCGAGCACATCCTGCTGCGCACCGTGCGCTGCGTCAGTGGCGTGGTGGAGCTGGTGATGAGCTGCGAACCTGCCTTCGACTATCACCGTGAAGCGGCCACCTGGGAGTACTCGGCGTCGGCGTACGGCGAGGCCATCGCGCGCGCGGGCAAGAACCCCGAGGCGCACCCGACGCTGCGGCTGACCACCAACCTGCGCATCGGTCTCGAGGGGCATGAAGCGCGGGCCCGGACCCGACTCACCGAGGGCGACAACGTGTTCGTCGCCCTGAGCTGGTCTGGTCACCCGGCGCCGCAGACCTTCGAAGAAGCCGCCGACAAGATGTGGAAGACCAGCGAGTCGTGGCGCCAGTGGATCAACATCGGCGACTTCCCCGACCATCCGTGGCGGTCGTATCTGCAACGCAGCGCGTTGACGCTGAAGGGGCTGACCTACTCGCCGACCGGCGCCCTGCTCGCGGCGAGCACCACGTCGTTGCCCGAAACCCCTCAGGGCGAACGCAACTGGGACTATCGCTTTTCGTGGATCCGTGACTCCACCTTCGCTCTCTGGGGGCTGTACACGTTGGGCCTGGACCGCGAAGCCGACGACTTCTTCTCCTTCATCGCCGACGTCTCCGGCGCGAACAACGGCGAGCGGCACCCACTCCAGGTGATGTACGGGGTCGGTGGCGAACGCCACCTGCTCGAGGAGGAGCTCACCCACCTGTCGGGCTACGACAACTCCCGCCCGGTGCGCATCGGCAACGGCGCGTTCGACCAGATGCAGCACGACATCTGGGGTTCGATGCTCGACTCGGTGTATCTCCACGCCAAGTCGCGGGAGCAGATCCCGGAGATGCTGTGGCCCGTGCTCAAGCTCCAGGTCGAGGAGGCCATCAAGCACTGGCGTGAGCCCGACCGCGGCATCTGGGAGGTCCGTGGCGAGCCGCAGCACTTCACGTCGAGCAAGGTGATGTGCTGGGTGGCACTGGACCGTGGCTCGAAACTGGCCGATCTGCAGGGCGAGAAGAGCTACGCGCAGCAGTGGCGCGTGATCGCCGAGGAGATCAAGGCCGACATCCTCGCCCACGGCGTCGACCATCGCGGCGCCCTCACGCAGCGGTACGGCGACGACGCGCTGGACGCCTCGCTGTTACTCGTTCCGTTGACGCGGTTCCTGCCGCCCGACGATCCGCGCGTCCGCGCGACCGTCCTGGCGATCGCCGACGAGCTGACCGAGGACGGCCTGGTGCTGCGTTACCGCACCGAGGAAACCGATGACGGTCTGTCCGGTGAGGAGGGCTCGTTCACCATCTGCTCGTTCTGGCTGGTGTCGGCGCTGGTGGAGATCGGCGAGATCAGTCGGGCCAAGCATCTGTGTGAGCGGTTGTTGTCGTTCGCCAGCTCGCTGCATCTCTACGCCGAGGAGATCGAGCCGCGCACCGGTCGGCATCTCGGCAACTTCCCGCAGGCGTTCACGCATCTGGCGTTGATCAACGCCGTGGTGCACGTGATCCGCGCCGAAGAGGAAGCCGACAGCACCGGCGTGTTCCAGCCGGCGAACGCACCGATGTGACGTTCAGCCGCTGAGGGTCTGCAGGGCTGATTCCTCGAACCGTTCGTCGGCGAGGGCAGTCCACTGCAGATGGAAGTTCACCACCAGCGGCGCGGGAAGCGCCAATGCCACGGGGGTGAGTCGGCTGTTCACTTCGTCGCGGGCGACGCCGGTGATCACCCGACCGCCGAAGCCGTCGGCACGGGCAGGCACCGTCGCGGTGACGGTGGCGGAGTGCGCACCGGTGGCCGGGCGCACGTAGAACTCGCCGCCGGGTTCGCATAGTAACAGCGGCGAGCCATCGGCGTCGAGCAGTGATCCGCCTGAAATCGACAGGGCGGCAGCATCATTGGCGTGCAGGCGAAGCGGGCCTACCAGCCCGTCGTCCACCACTGCATCGGTGGCCGACAGCTCGGGGGCCACCGCGTGCCGACGGGCCCAGCCGGCGCCCGCGAGCAGATGGTCGTACAGGTGCACGACACGGTCCGGGTTGCGGTAGTGACTCAATCCCTCGAGCCAGAACGTCGCCTCGCCCACGTCGGCGCAACCGCCGGCCAGGTCCGCGATGAGTCGGTAGTGCCGGTACCCCTGACCGCTCTGACCCGGGCGATGTGTGGACAACGTGCTGCCCGAACCGAGCACCTTGCGGTAGCTGCCCGGTCCTGACGCGGTCACGGTCGACGACGGCACATCGCGCCAACTGGAACCGTCGACCGACTTCTGAAGTCGCAGTGAGACGGGTTCGGTCGAGGTGACGTCGACGGTGTACCCACCCAGTTGATGTGCGCCCTCGAACTCGAAGACGATCGCGTCGGTGCTGCGTCGGACCGCGATCGGCACGTTCCGCGGACGGTCGTCGAGCTGCATGTCATTGGTGAAGAACCAGATCGCGGCCTGGGTCGCCGCGATGGCCTCGTGTTCGGCCACGTTGGCCGACCCCAGTGGATAACCGGCGGCCCGCAGTCGGTTGCTCAGTTCCGCGGTCCCGATGGTCGGGAAGGAGTTGCGGAGGATCCAGTCGACCTCGGGCTCCCTGGCACGGGCCCGCAGATTCGCCACCGCCGACCACGTCGCCGCTCGATAGTGCGACGGGCCCGTCGGTGCGACACCGCCGAAGTCCAGCGAATAGGCCTCGACGTTCGGGTTCAGCCTGATCAGATCGGTCCGCACGACTGCACCATCGGTGAACACCAAGGTGCCCACCGTGTGGGAGTAGGTGCCGCCGCGGTACCTCGTCAGCCGGCTCAGCGCACCGCCACCAGCGACTTCACGGCGACGTACGGCCACGGAGGAACGGCTGCGGTCAGGGAGGATCAAGGGGTTCATCGGGTTGACTTTCTGGAAGCTGACGCGGGACGGCGCCGCCGATGTGGCGGGCGTCAACGCAGGACAACTGGGACGTCAGAAAATCAACAACAACAACAGCACGGCGACACCGAGCAGCGCGCGAACCCAAGGCGCGGCGTCAGTGCGGACCGTTGCATGCCGACCACGATACGGGACGAACGACGAGCCGCAAACAGCGCCTTTGGATCGCCTTGCGCACTAACCCTGTTCCCAGACGTGATGGGCCCTATCCTTGGGCCCGTACCGCCCGGCTCACCGCCACACCATCCTCTTCAGCTCCAGGAGGTCTTTCATGACGTCGTCTCAGAATGAGTCGCAGGCTTTGGGCGATCTCGCTGCCCGGCAACTCGCCAATGCCACCAAGACCGTCCCGCAGCTTTCGACGATCACTCCGCGGTTCTTGTTGCACCTGTTGAGTTGGGTGCCGGTGGAGGCGGGCATCTATCGGGTCAACCGGGTGGTGAATCCGGATCAGGTGGCGGTGCACGCCGATGAGGGGTTGGGCGACGAGCCGTTGCCGCAGACCTATGTCGATTACGAGACCAGCCCGCGTGAGTACACCCTGCGGGCCATTTCGACGCTGTTGGACGTGCACACCAGGGTTTCGGATCTGTATTCGAGCCCACATGATCAGATCACGCAGCAGCTGCGCCTGACGATCGAGACGATCAAGGAGCGCCAGGAGTTCGAGCTGGTGAACAACGCGGAGTACGGCCTGCTGGCGCAGGTGATCCCGGAGCAGACGATCCAGACGTTGGGCGGGCCGCCGACACCCGATGATCTGGATGCGCTGATCACCAAGGTGTGGAAGACGCCGAGTTTCATCTTGACCCATCCGTTGGGGGTGGCGGCGTTCGGACGCGAGGCCACTCGTCGCGGGGTGCCGCCGGTGGTGGTCAACCTGTTTGGTGCGCAGTTCATCACGTGGCGCGGAATTCCGATCGTGCCCTCGGACAAGGTTCCGGTCGAGGACGGCAAGACCAAGTTCATCCTGGTCCGCACGGGTGAGGAGCGCCAGGGTGTGGTGGGGTTGTTCCCGCCGGGGCTCGTCGGTGAGCAGGCGCCGGGGTTGTCGGTGCGATTCACCGGGATCAACCGCAGCGCGATCGCGTCCTATCTGGTCACGTTGTACTCCTCGCTGGCCGTGCTGACCGATGATGCGCTCGCGGTCCTGGAGGACGTGGCGGTGGACCAGTTCTATGAGTACGAGTGAGTACCGCTCCGTCGACGCGGAGAGCGATCTGCCGATAGGTGCTTCGGAGCTCGCCGAGCTGGCGACGCAGTTGTTCGCCGCCAGCATCCGACCCGGTCCCGACAGTCCCCCACAGAGCGGACCGATTGCTCCTCGCGGCGGGGGCGGCGATGTGACCGCACCGGCTTCTGCCGCTGCTGCCGCGGCGGGAACGTCGAACCCGTAC
>NZ_JBOGDD010000952.1:0-2618 GCF_050701675.1 Mycobacterium sp.
GGATGCACCTGCGTCTTGGACGTGAAGACCGAGGGCACGGGAAGCCCGCCCGCGAAGTCCATCCCGACCGCGAACTGGCCGTCGATGTTCACGTCGAATCCGAAGTGGTGGCCATCCCGGATACGGCGGGCAGGAGCGGAGCGACCCGGGGATCGAACCGTGAAGTCCGCCATCACCTTCGGGTATCCCCAGATCGATCGCCCGGCCTCCAACGTGAACGCCTGGTCGACGGGAAGGTGGTGGATGAAGGCACCGGCCGACTGCAATGCCTTGAACCCGCTCGCGTTCGACCCTGGCGGATTGACCATGACGTTGGTGCCGTATTCGAGGTACTGGCCCAGGTCACCGTCGACGTAGTGCATCAGCATCAGGACGGCGACGGCCTTGGCCGGCCGGTAGCGGCAGACCCGAAGCCCGCTGTAGTCGATCATGCGCTGTGCGGCATCGGCGTCCACCGAGAACATCGCCATGTGCTGGGTCGCGCGGCGGATCTTGACCGGCATCGTCACCACGGTGCCTGCGATCTCGTGCTGTGTCGGAGATATGGCGTCGGTCACACGCCAAATCTAGAACGTGTTCTAGACAAGTGCAAGAAAGTGTCTACCCACGCCTAGACCAGCGCGGCGAGGTCGCGGATCTGCTCGGGCGAGCGGGCGCCGATGACCATCATCGTGACGCCAGAGGCCTCCCAGGCCTTGATCTGCTCGCGGACGTAGTCGAGGTTCCCCACGATGGCCGAGTCGTCCACGAGTTCGTCGGGAATGACCTTGGCTGCCTCGTCCTTGCGGTCGCTGCGGAACAGCGCCGTGACGTCGTCGACCACCTCGGAGTAACCCATCCGGCGGTAGACGTCGGCGTGGAAGTTGGTGTCCTCCGCGCCCATTCCGCCCATGTAGAGCGCAAGGTGCGGCTTCATCAACTCCATGACGCCCGCCCGGTCATCGGTGACGACGACCTGGGCGGTCGCGCAGATCTCGAACGTCTCCCGCGTCCGCCGGGCGCCCGGCCGCGCGAAGCCCTCGTCGAGCCACTCGTTGTACATGTCGGCGATCCGCGGCGAGTAGAAGATGGGCAGCCAACCGTCGCAGATCTCGGCGGCGAGCGCGACGTTCTTCGGACCCTCGGCACCCAGCATGACCGGGATGTCGGCTCTTCTCGGATGGGTGATCGGCTTGAGGTTCTTGCCAAGGCCGGTGGTGCCCTCACCGGTCAGCGGCAGCGGATAGTGCGGCCCGTCGCTGTGCACCGGCGCCTCGCGCGCCCAGACCTGACGCAGGATGTCGACGTACTCACGGGTGCGCGCCAACGGCTTCGGAAACTTCTGGCCGTACCAACCCTCGACGACCTGCGGACCGGAGACGCCGAGCCCGAGGATGTGCCGACCGCCGGACAGGTGGTCCAGTGTCAGCGCCGCCATCGCGCACGCCGTCGGGGTACGTGCCGAGAGCTGGATGACCGACGTGCCGAGCCGCAGCCGGGTGGTCTCGCGGCCCCACCAGGCCAGCGGTGTGTAGGCGTCCGAGCCCCACGCCTCGGCCGTGAAGACGGTGTCGAAACCCACCTCCTCGGCGGTCGCGACCAGTTCTGCGTGATTGGTCGGCGCCTGCGCGCCCCAGTATCCGAGCTGCAGTCCCAATTTCATGTTCGACACCCCGTTCTTGCCACGATAGTTAGAACCTGTTCTACTCGATGCCGTGACCGCCAGCCAAAGTAGCCCGGCCAGTATCGATGACCACGAGCCGCCCCTCTCGGCGCCGCTGAAGCTGTCATTCGACTACACCCGTTCGGTCGGATCCGTCCTCAGCCGGTTCTTCACCGAACTGCGCGGACGACACGTCGTCGGCATCCGCGGATCGGACGGCCGGGTGCACGTTCCGCCCGCCGAGTTCGACCCCGTCACCTACGAAGCGCTGACGGAGATCGTACCGGTGGCCAGCGTCGGGACAGTGGTGTCGTGGACGTGGCAGCCGCAGCCCCTCGAAGGTCAGCCGCTGGACCGCCCGTTCGCGTGGGCGCTGATCAAGCTCGACGGCGCCGACACCCCACTGCTGCACGCGGTCGACGCCGGGTCCTCCGACGCGATCGCCACCGGGGCGCGCGTGCACGTGCACTGGACCGACGAGCCCGTCGGAGCGATCACCGACATCGCGTACTTCGCCCTCGGAGACACTCCCGAGGACGTCCCCGCCGTGGCCGACGACCGCGACCCGGTGACCATGCTCGTCTCGCCGAGCTCATTCGAGATCCAGCACACCGCTTCACTTCCCGAGAGCACCTTCCTGCGGGGGCTGGAGGAGGGCAAGCTCATTGGGGCTTACGCCATCCTGGCCAACGGCGAGAAGGGGAAGGTGTACTTCCCTGCGCGAGAGGCCGACCCGGCCACCGGACGGCAGCTCACCGAATTCGTCGAGCTGCCCGACAAGGGCACGGTCACCACGTTCGCGATCATCAACATCCCGTTCGCCGGTCAGCGCATCAAGCCGCCCTACGTCGCGGCGTACGTCCTGCTCGACGGTGCCGATATCGCGTTCCTGCACCTGATCCTCGAGATCGACGCGGCCGACGTGCGGATGGGCATGCGGGTCGAGGCGGTCTGGCGACCCCGCGATGAGTGGGGC
>NZ_JBOGDD010000953.1:0-4426 GCF_050701675.1 Mycobacterium sp.
AGTCGAGGTGGCGCCGTCACCGTTACCCGTAGCGCAGTCCACGACAGCGGCGGCGCCACCGCAGGGCACTCCGCCGGCCGTCAGTGCGCCACGCATGAACTTTCCCGCAGCGGCGAAGTACGCGGGCGCCATCCCGACCAAGAGCGGGACGATCACCCTTGACATCACGGTCACCGGCCACGAGGCCACCGCCTACGCCTGCGACGGCGCCGCGATGGAGGCGTGGTTGCGGGGCAGCGCAGGCGACGGCGCACTCGCGCTGGTGAGCGAGGACGGAGCGAGCCGCCTGGTGGGCCGGCTGCAGGGCCGGTCGGTGGTCGGGACCCTGTCGATCGGTGCGAAGAAGTGGGAGTTCAGCGCGGCCGACGTCGATTCGTCGTACCCAACCGGGGAGGGCGGCGATGGCGTCGCTTGAGACGAGGCCCATTCGGACGGGCGGCACGCCGATCGCAGTCGCGCTGCTGGCCGGATCGCTCATCGCCGTGGCACTCGGGGTGTACGGCAAAGTCCATGACCCGCAATTCTTCTCGGTCAACGTGGCGGGCTTCTCCAGCGGCACCGCCGTGAAGACGTGGGTCGCCACGCTGGCGCTGGGGCTGGCACTGTTCCAGTTCGCCTCGGCCTTCGCGATGTACGGGCTGTTTCCGCGCGGTCGGACCCCGACGTGGATGCGCACCGCACACGTGTGGTCGGGACGGCTGGCCGTGCTCACCAGTGTTCCCGTCGCGGTGCACTGCCTGTACGCGCTCGGATTTCAGGCGACCGACACGCGGGTGCTCTTCCACTCCCTCTTCGGGTGTTTCTTCTACGGCGCGTTCGTCGCGAAGATGCTGCTGCTCACGCGCAAGGGTCTTCCCGGCTGGATCATTCCCATCGCGGGTGGGCTGGTGTTCTTCGTCCTGGTCTTCATCTGGCTGACGTCGTCGTTCTGGTTCCTGCAGACCAGTGGGATCACTTTCTAGGTTCCGGTTCCCCCATCGCCCCACGGGGCCACAATCGTTGACGACCGTGCACAGCCCCGCACGGTTCCGCATTACTCGGTTCCGCATTACTACGGCCAGAAGGATCCCCTCGACATGCTCAAAGAGATTCGTCCGCGACGCAGAACGGTCATCGTCGGCGCCGGCCTCGGCGCCCTCGCCTCGGCAGTGGCGGCGTGCAGCACCTACGGCAAGACGCCTGCGGGTTCGGAGGCGGCGAGCTCGGCGCCCGCTGGTTCTGGAGCATCGGGCACACCGGGGTCCGGTCCGGTGTCCGGCCCGCTCGCCAAGACGACGGCCGTGCCCGTCGGGTCCGGCCTGATCGTCGGCGGCATCGTCATCACCCAACCCACCCCTGGGGACTTCAAGGGCTTCTCAACGGTGTGCACGCATGCCGGTTGCAATGTCTCGGAGGTGACCGACGGGAAGATCGTCTGCCCGTGCCACGGCGGCAAGTTCAATCTCGACGGCTCGGTAGACCACGGTCCGGCGAAGAAGCCGTTGGAGGCGAAACCCGTCTCGGTGCAAGGCGATTCGATCATAGCGGGCTGAGACTTCAGAGCCAGGCGCTACCCGGCCGCGTTCGGCCTCAGCGCAGGGCAGTTGCCTTGCGCGTCGAGGGCGAGCTCGAAGTGCCAGATCTCGTTGGCGTAGATCTGACACAGACCGAAGCGCGCGCCGTTGCGAATCATCCAGTCGTCCGCGTTGGTGGGGCCGACGTCCACGGCCTTGCCGAGCACGTGCATCGACACGTCGGGGGACGCGACGAACTGGCTCGCCACGTCCGCGCTGCCGTAGGTGGCGACCGCATCGTCGAAGAGCCGCTTCTGAAAACCCTTGGACCGCCAACCCGACGTCAGCTTCACGTCGACGCCGTCGGCGGCAGCGGCCTTGGTGGCCTCCTGAATGGCGTTGGCAAGCGAGGGATCGAGCAGCCCGACGACGGGATTCTCGACGTCGAACGGCGAGATCATCTGGCCGTCGGGAATGGACCCACCGGTCGTGTCGACGCCAGCCGCCCCGATCGACAGCGCGTCGTCGGCGGGGGTCCGGCCGCGCGGCGGCGGGCTTGCCGCCGACCCGATGGCCAGCGGTTCGGCGGCGATGCCGGAACCCAACGAAGACACGGACGGGAGGGCGGCGACCTGGTCCGCGGGCGCGCACCCCATCAGCATGGCGCTCAACCCCAGGGCGGTCACGACCGATCCGCTCACCGCCTGACGCATGCAATGAGCGTATGCGTCACGCGACGTAGTCCACGCCGCGGAGCCCGAAAGTACCCGGCAGGGGCTTGCCGCGCTGTGGCAGGCTCGTAAGTCGTGGAACTCCCGCACCCCGATCGAGCGCTCCCCCACCTCGCCGACGTGGTTCCGTCGGTCCTGGCGGCGATGGGCGCACCGGACTTCGAGCGCCGCATCCCCCTGCCCAGCGGACTCTCCGGCGCCTGCGTGCTGCTGATCGACGGGCTCGGCGCCGAACTGCTCGACCAGCACTGCGAGGACGCCCCGGTGTTGTCGGCGCTACGTGGGCGGACGCTGAGCGTCGGCTTCCCGTCCACGACCGCCGCCGGACTTGCCGCCGTCGGAACCGGCTGCCGCAGCGGCGAGCACGGAATGGTCGGCTACACCTTCAGGTTGCCCGGCGCCGGTGTGGTCAACGCCCTGCAGTGGCGGCCGCATCCATGGGGCGAGGACCTGCGCGACTCGGTGCCACCCGAGCGGGTGCAGCCTCTGCCGACGGTGTTCGAGAGGGCGGCATCGTCGGGTTTCGCGGTGAGCGTCGTATCGAAGGCACAGTTCGCCGACTCCGGGTTGACCCGTGCGGTGCTCCGCGGGGCCCGATACGTCGGCGTCCACGGACTCGGTGACCTCGCCGCGGGTGTGCAGGAGGCGATCGCGGGCCGGGGCTTCTGCTACGGCTACCACGGCGACCTGGACCTCCTCGGCCACCTCCACGGGCCGGGTTCCCTGGCGTGGCGCCTACAGCTGCGGCAGGTCGACCAGCTGGTGGCGTCCGTGGTGGAGAGCCTTCCGCCCGGCGGTCTGCTGGCCGTCGTCGCCGATCACGGCATGGTGGGCGTCGCAGATGCGGACCGAGTGGACGTCGATGGCAGCGCGGCACTGCTCGACGGTGTCGCCGCGATCGGCGGTGAGGCACGGGCGCGGCACGTCTACACCGACGACGGAGCCGCCGAGGCGGTGCTGGCGGCCTGGCGGGAGACGCTCGGTGACCGGGCCTGGGTGGTGTCACGCGACGAGGCGATCGCCGCGGGCTGGTTCGGCGAGCGGATCGCCGACGACGTCCGGCAGCGGATCGGAGACGTCGTGGCCGCCGGCCGCGACGCGACCGTCATGGTGCGCCGCACTGTGGAGCCCGTCGAGTCGGCGCTCATCGGACACCATGGCTCACTCACCAGCGCGGAGCAGCGCGTCCCGCTCCTGCTCGCCTACGGCTAACCTCTTGGCGGTGATCGTGCTGCTGCCGCCGTCGGAGACCAAGCGCGACGGGGGCGACGGGCCGCCCCTGCGCTTGGAGTCGTTGAGCTCGCCGGAACTGGGTCCGTTGCGCGGCGCACTCGTCGACGAACTCGTCGCGTTGACCGCCGACCGTCCCGCTGCCCGACGAGCGCTGGGCATCTCCGCGTCCCAGGACGGCGAGATCGATCGCAACGCCCGGCTGCGCACCGCTCCGACGATGCCTGCCATCTTGCGGTACACCGGTGTGCTGTACGACGCTCTGGACGTCGAATCTCTGCGTGGCACAGCGGCTTCGCGGGCACGGTCACGCCTGGCCGTCGGCTCGGCGCTGTTCGGCCTGCTTCGCGCGGAGGACGCCGTGCCCGCCTACCGACTGTCGGCCGGATCGAAGCTTCCCGGCAGTGCGACCCTCGCCGCCAGGTGGCGGCCCATCCTGGAGCCGGCACTGGCACGGCTGGCGACCGAGGAGTTGATCGTCGACCTCAGGTCGGGTTCCTACGCAGCGCTGGGCAGGCTGCCCGGTGCCGTGGACGTCGACGTGGTCGCCGAGCATCCCGACGGGAGACGAACCGTGGTCAGCCACTTCAACAAGGCCCACAAGGGCAGGCTGGCCAGGGTGCTGGCCTCGAGCAGGTCCGAGCCCGACGACGCGGCAGGGGTCGCAGTACTCGCCCGCCGGGCGGGCATGCGCGTCGAGCGCAAGGGCAACGAGTTGGTGGTCGTGGTCCCAGGCGGGTAGGCCCAAGCGGTCTGGTTCACCCTCCGCAGGCGCGTGCGATGATTATCGTCATCTAAAGAGATGCCAGAGGAGCGTCATGGCACGTGTGAGTGCGACGGAGAAGGCACGGACGCGGCAGCGGATCGTGGAGACGGCCAGCCGACGGTTCCGCGCCGAAGGCATCGGGAACGTCGGGGTGGCAGATCTCATGGAGTCCGCCGGCTTGACCCACGGGGGGTTCTACCGCCACT
>NZ_JBOGDD010000954.1:0-4809 GCF_050701675.1 Mycobacterium sp.
GCCCAAGCCCTCGACGGGCTCGGCGACCAGTTCGGCCAATCCCTCATCGACGGCAACGATATCCTGGCCGATCTCAACCCGCAGATGCCACAGATCCGCTACGACACCCAACGGCTGGCCGACCTCGGCGAGGTGTACACCAACGCCGCCCCGGACCTGTTCGCCGGCCTGGAGAACGCGGTGACCACCACACGCGCCCTCAACGACCAGCAGGGAAACCTGGATGCGGCGCTGATGGCCTCCATCGGCTTCGGCAACACCGGTGCCGACATCTTCGAACGCGGCGGCCCCTACCTGGTGCGCGGCGCCAAAGGGCTGCTCCCTACTTCACAACTGCTCGACGAGTACAGCCCCGCACTGTTCTGCACCGTGCGCAACTACCACGATGTCGCTCCCAAGATCGCGGAGTCGGTCGGTGGGAAAGGCTATTCCATCAGACTGCGCGACCAGCTTATCGGCGCCCCGAACCCGTGGATCTACCCGGACAACTTGCCGCGGATCAACGCACAGGGTGGCCCGGAGGGCCGGCCGGGATGCTGGCAGAACGTCACCCGGGATTTGTGGCCGGCGCCGTATCTGGTGATGGACACCGGCGCCTCCATCGCGCCCTACAACCACCTCGAACTCGGCCAGCCGATCCTCATCGAGGACATCTGGGGCCGCCAGATCGGGGAAAACACCATCAATCCGTGACCATCACCCGAACCCGAACCCGAGTCCGACTCGGCGCCCCTATGTTGCTCAGGCTGCTGCCGTCGAGCGCACTGGAGCAAGGCCCAGAGAGAAGGGAAATAGCCGATCTGTCACGGCAACGCGCCGACACGGACCCCCTGCGATAAAGCTAGCCCAGCACACAATGGGAACAGACGGTTTCGCTGCGTGCCTAGCGGTACCATAACCTGAGGCGCGAAAAAGCGGACCTGAGGTTCTGGAAGCAATGAGGTCGCCAAAATGGGTTGCCAGTGAATGGCCGTGTCCCTGCGGTGCTGGCCGACGACGATGACGAGGTCGATCCGCGCCGGATCCGGTCACGCAAACGGCTGTTGGACGCGGCGGTCCAACTACTGAGCACAGGTGGAGTCGAGGCTGTCACCATCGAGGCGGTCACCAAAGCCTCAAAGGTCGCCCGCACCACGCTCTACCGCCATTTCGGCGGTTCTTCGCAGCTGCTGGCCGCAACCTTCGAACGGCTATTGCCCCAGGTCATTTCACCCCCGCCGATGATAGGCACACTCCGGGAACGACTCATCTCGCTGCTCAGCCAGCAAGCTACTCTGTTCGCCGAAGCACCTCTGCATGTCACCACTTTGGCCTGGATCGCCCTAGGGCCGACCACCAGCCCGAACGGTGACGACGGCGAGCACGGGCCCACCGGAGCCCTGCGGTCCCGCATCGTCGACCAGTACCGCAGACCGTTCGACGCGATCCTGCAAAGCCCCGAGGCCCGCACCGAACTCGGCGAACTCGACCTCGAACTGGTGCTGTGTCAGCTCGTCGGACCACTGCTGTTCGCGCGGATGACAGGACTGCGCAACATCAGCCACCAGGACTGCGTCCGCATCGTCGACGAATTCCTAACCGCTCACCATCGCTAACCCAGCTCAAACCGGCGAGACCGACGCAGGGGTGTCGTCCAGGTGGCCACCACCTGACGACCGAACGCAACCAGTGATGAGGACCACCGGGTCTCGGCCCTCGCGCCGAAACGTGCGCTTGCTAGCCGTCCTCGACGCAGGTGCCGATCTGGCCGCGACTTCGATGACAAGGGCTCACCGGTGCGGTCAGCGTCGTGCCTTACCGTGCGCAGGTAATGCATCCTGCGACGTAACGCACCGGTAGCTCGAACTCGATAACGGGGCACGGAGCTCCGAGGCCAACAGGATCGTCGGGAGGAGCCATGCCTCTACGGAATGCACCCACCGTTGGACGGATCGGTGCGACTCTCCTCGCCGCCACCGCACCACTACTCACCGCCGGTCCGGCAAAGGGCGAGACCTTCGCCGGACTCGCCGACACACCGGCGGTTTCCCAACGTGCACCGGCACCACCAGCACCGAGGCCCGGTCGCTCCACTACAAGATGGCGACCGCCTCAAGAACGGCGTCTGAGTCGCGGTCCGCTTCTCCTCCGACAACCACGGCAACTCCTGTGCCTTCAGCGCAGCGGCGACCTGGCACAACCTTGACACCGGAGCATCCGGCGGCAAGGACATCACCGCCAGTCATCCGTATCGAAGTGTCAGCTTTAGCGCGACAGAAACGCGAAATTCGTAGAGTGCACGTCTCTGAGGAAGTGGCAACTCAACTGAGACCGGACAATGCATCGAATCACGTTGCAGCACAACATCTAAAGAATACGGCGACACCGGCAATGCATATTCGATTTCGTACTTTTCGTGGGGCAGGGAGCGGTTGAGCTTCTGAGCGAAGTCGCTCTCGCGAGCTCGCCATAACCGATTCCGCCGCATTTGTCTGCGTGTGAGATCCGTCTGGCGACCGTTTCGGTCACCTTGGTCAACGCCTTAGCCCGCTTGTCGGGTCCGGTGCTCGGGGCTGAAGGCAGTCAATGCCCGTGGGCCTTCGGTACGAGTGTGCTTTCTCAAAGGGGACGTCGCTGTGGTCGGTCTGCTCGAACACGGAATCGGCGGCCAAGTTGTCGACGAGGATCACGATGTTGCCGCCGGCGGTGCATGCACTGGCAGGCAAACAGGTTTCGGTGCTGGACAGCAGTAGCCAATGAACCTTCGCAGGGCCAGCGGTGATTCATCTGATGCAATATGCGGTAGTTGATGATGAATAATGACGATTATCCACCAAACGCCTCGAAAAACGCTGGCGGACAAGACTATTGATCACAATCTGGACCGGCTTAGCCGCGGTCTCTCGACCATTTCGTGAGCTCCTGGTGGTAGTGCTCGATCTGCATCCTCACCAGATCGAGCTGCTGCAGTCCCGTTGCTGGCTGGTCGTACAACCAGCCGCCGATCGCGTTAACCACTTCGTGAGCGACAGTTGCCTTGGCGTCACTGGTGAAGCGGGCGGTCACGGTATGCCTTCCGGAGGTTCCGCTGTCAGGGAATCGGGTGCAGGATCCGCATTTCGTCGAGTTCACGTTCGATCGCGAGCTGGGCGGCAGCGGCACGGCCACTGGTCATGAGGCGCTTGGTTGCCGCGATAGCCCTCGGGTCATGGGCAGCCACCACCGCCGCGGCTTGCCGGATTTGGGGGAGCAGCTCGCTGTCGGGCACGGCCGAGCAAGTGAGCGGCGGCATCGAGCAGTCGGTTTCGTGACCGCACTCGGCGGGGGTCGATGTCGTCGTCATCGGGCAGTGACGTGGTCATTTCGCTCATCGTCAGACAAAACCGCCCGAATGCCTCGCCAGCTCGGTCACCACCACGTTATGGTACAAACAGTATCGCAACGATACTGTTTGCGCCTTTCACCGTATCAATCCTTGCAACACCGGTGTCGCGCATGAGCTCAAAGTCGCTGAAGGGCAATGGATCGCCGATGGCATCAGTCGCATCGATCAAGGACGTAAGCCGTGCAGAGAGGGCCCGCCGACGAGATCTCATCCTCGATAGTGCCGTAGCGATCGCGACCGACGGTGGATGCGACGAAGTGAAGATGCGTACCGTCGCCGATGATGCCGGGATTGCGGTCGGCACCCTTTACCGATATTTCCCGTCCAAACCGCACGTGCTCATCGCCGTGCTTGCGCGGAAATTCGAACGGCTTGGCGCCGAACGGGACTGGGCTGCCGCGGCGAACTCTCCGCAGTTGCGTGTAGGGCAGCTGAACGCCCGCCTCTATGAGGAATGGCGCACCAGGCCCGCGCTCACCGAGGCCGTCACTCGCGCGTTCGTGTTCGCCGACGCCAGCGCCAGCGCCGAAGTCGACCACGCGGCGGCAGCCATCGAAGACCTCCTCGGGTTGGCCATCGCCGGCGGCGAACCGAGCCCGCAACAGCACCGGCTCGCCTCGGTGATCGTCGACATCTGGCTTGCCAGCCTGATCGCCTGGGTCCGTCACAGCACCTCAGCCGAGGAGATTGCCGTGCGGCTCGAGCGCAGCGTCGAGATGGTTCTCGGCGACGAGAAGTAGCCATTGGCCGCGACCGAATGCGATCCAATTACGATACTAATAGTATCGTACCGATACTTAGAGTATCGTGACGCAATGTCCGACCGACGAAGGGAGCATCATGCTCACCCAACGGATCGAAATCTGCGACGTTCAGCGCCCGAGGACGACCAAGTCGGCGACTTCCCGGCGGTCGCCACGTGAACCCACCCGCCCACACTCGGACACGGAGAGAAGCTGACTCGGTGCGGAGGTCCCCTTGAGCCCCGACGGGAGCGAACTCGGCTCGCATGCAAGATCTGCCACACGCCTGCGTGAGCGCGCGGTGTCGGCGGCCAAGACGCCCGGGGAGTACAGCGAGCGTCTCGGCGCGCTGGCCCGGTTCACGGTGCGGCACAAGACTTTCGTGATCGGCGCCTGGGTCGGGCTGGCCGCGGTCCTGGCACTGGTGTTCCCGCAGTTGGAAACCGTGGTTCAGAAACAGTCGGGCCAGCTGATCCTGCGGAATGTGGCGTCGTTCCAGACCATCGACCGGATGAGTGAGGCATTCGGCGAACAGGGCTCCGAGACCATGCTGTTCGTCGCGATGGAAGACCCGACCGGGTTGACACCGTCTGCGCGGCAACGGTACGCGGACCTGGTCTCGCGGCTGCGCGCCGACACCGCACACGTCTTACTCGTCCAGGACCTGCTCGCGGATCCCGTGACCGCCGCCCAGGCGCTGAG
>NZ_JBOGDD010000955.1:0-6827 GCF_050701675.1 Mycobacterium sp.
ACCGACTTCCGTACGATCAAGGGTGCGAGGATGCACTTCCCCGATTACCGTGCGGCGGAGTTCATTCCGCTGCTCCGGAGGCATCTGAACTCGCACGACTAGGGCCGATCGTCGGGGCGTGCCGACCGTCACGGGTCGGGAGCCTCTCTGGGGAATGCCATCCGGATTGCCCGGCGAGATCTTCACCGCGCTCGTCGACGCCGGACTGACCCTCGTGGCTTTCGTGGAGCATCGCGAAGTGCCATGGAATCCGTTGGGGGAGGTCATGACCGAGAGTCCCGACTTCGACGGCGAGTTCGTCCTGGCCGAGGGGCGTGACCGAATGCCGTTCACCTACACGTTGCAAGCGGCGAAGACGGCGCCGTAGCTCGCGGGGGACCGGACATGGAGGGCGGATCCAGTCCCCTCTTCTGGATCCGCCCATATTGCCTCTACTTCTCAGGCAAACATGAACACTACTGTTCATCGATGGCGATCGCAATCCTGATGTTTGCGGGGATTCGCAAGTCAGCCTGTGCTAGCTGCGGCTTCGACGCCTAGACTGAGAACTTCCCAGCAATAGATCGCGGACCCACGGTTACGGCATGAACAGCGGCAAGCAACTTCGACCCGGTCGGCACCAATTGAGCCGGGACCAGGTCAGGACCCATCAGCGCGATCGCATCTTTCGTGCGCTCGAAACCGTCATGGCGGTGCAGGGGTATTCCGAGACGAGCGTGGCCGACATCATCAAGAGCGCGGGTGTGTCGCGGCAGACCTTCTACGAATTGTTCGCTTCGAAGGAGGACTGCTTCATCACCAGCTACGCCAGGAGGCAAGGTGCGGTGCTCGAGACGCTCGTCGGCATCTCGGTGGCGAAATCCCCGATGCAGCGGTTCGCGACGGTGCTGCGCACCTACCTCACCGTGATGGCCGCGGACCCAGCCTTGTCGCGGCTGTATCTGATCGGGGTCTACGCGGCGGGCCCGCGGGCGATTGGGAAGCGTCTCGAACTCCAACAGCAGTTCGTCGACGCCATCGCCACGGTGTTCGAGGCTCGATCGAAGCAGGATCGCTTCACTGCTCAGGTGCTCGTCGCGGCGATTTCCACGCTGGTGACCAACGCCGTGCTCGAAGAAGATCCGCAAGCGGTGCTGGACTTGCACGGCCCGCTCATCCGCGTCGCCGAGCGGTTGATGGCGAGTGAGCGCTAGCGGGACTCATTCGGCGAAGCGGTAACCCATGCCGGTCTCGGTGAGCAGATGCCTGGGGTGGCTCGGGTCGTCCTCCAGCTTGCGGCGCAGCTGGGCCAGGTACACCCGTAGGTAGTGGGTCTCCTTGGCGTAGGCGGGGCCCCATACCTCCTTGAGCAGTTCATCGCGGCCGACGAGCTTGCCCCGATTGCGCACCAGCATCTCCAGCATGCCCCACTCGGTAGGGGTCAGGTGTACCTCGGCGCCGTGTCTCGTCACCTTCTTGGAAGCCAAATCAACTGTGAACGAGTCGGTTTCGACGACGGGCTGATCGGTCTCGACCGATGCCGCACCGCGCCGTACCGCAGCCCGCAGCCGGGCCAGGAATTCGTCCATCCCGAACGGCTTGGTCACGTAGTCATCAGCGCCGGCGTCGAGGGCCTCCACCTTGTCCGAGGAGTCCGTTCGCGCCGACAGCACGATGACGGGTGCGGTGAGCCAGCCGCGCAGACCCGCCAGCACCTCGATACCGGACATGTCGGGCAGGCCGAGGTCGAGGACGACGACGTCGGGCTTGTGTTCCGCAGCGATCCGGAGTGCTTGCGCGCCAGTGGCCGCGGTGTCCACGGCGTAGCCACGGGCGGACAGGTTGATGCGCAGCGCGCGCAGGATCTGCGGCTCGTCGTCGATCACCAGCACCCTGGTCATGGTGTGTCTCCGTCGGGCGCGGCAAGGTCGACCTCGATGGTCAGGCCGCCTCCCGGTGTGTCGGTGGCGCTGATGGTGCCGCCCATCGCTTCGACGAAACCCCTTGCGACGGAGAGCCCCAGCCCGACGCCCGAGGTGTTGTGGTGGTCGCCCAGCCGCTGGAAGGGCGCGAAGAGTTCGTCCACCAGCGCGCGCCGGACCCCAGGGCCCTCGTCGACGACGTTGATCAGGACCCGGTTGCCGACCCGGCCCGCGTTGATGCGGATCACGCCGACTGGTGCGTAACGCATCGCATTGTCGACGACGTTCACCAGCACGCGTTCCAGCAGGCCTGCGTCGGCCAGCGCGGCGGTGTCGCCGACGTCGACCTTGATGCGGTCCAGACCGGTTGCCCCCCCGGGTATTCCGACGATGGCACGATGGACGACCTCGTCGAGGTAGACCCGTTGTAGCGCGGGGCGCACCACTCCGGCGGCCAGGCGGGACGAGTCGAGCAGATTACCCACCAGCGCGGTCAGCTGGTCGATGGACTCCTCGATGGTGGCGAGGAGTTCGGCGGTGTCCTCGGGGGAGAAGCCCACGTCCTCGGCCCGCAGGCTGGACACCGCTGCCTTGGCTCCGGCCAGCGGCGTCCGCAGGTCGTGGCTGACCGCCGACAGTAGCGAACGACGCAACTCGTCGGCACGCTCGATGGCCTCCGCTCGGCCAGCCTCCTCGATGAGCTCGCGCTGTCGCACCAGCCCTGCGGCCTGCTTGGCGACGGCCGTCAGCACCCGGCGGTCACGGGCGGCCAGTTGGCGTCCACTCATCAACATCCAGAACTCGTCGTCACCGACTTCGATTGCAGTGTCGGCGGATTCCACGGCGACACACGGGTCGGAGCCCACGGCCGCAACGATCTGCTCATCACCGTCGTGCTCGCGCAGAAAGCTCACCGCCCGCTGCGAGTACGTCTCGCGGACCCGATCCAGCAAGGTGTCCAGATCGGCACCTCGCAGCACCGACCCGGCGAACAATGCGAGGAGCTCGGCCTCCTGCGAAGCGCGGCGGGCTTCCATGGCGCGCTTGGCCGCGCCGTCCACCAGGGCCGCGACGGCGACGGCGACGAGGAACAGCACGGCGATGGTGACGGCACTGTCGGGATCGGAGATGGTGAAGCTGTACCGGGGCTGGACCAGGAAGTAGTTGAGCAGCAGACCCGAGAGCACCGCGGACGCCGCGGCAGGTACGACACCGCCGAGGAGCGCCACCACGACGACGCCGACGAAGAACAGCGCGCTCTCGCCGGCGAGGCCGAGCACCCCGTCGAGCAGCAGGACGACCACCGCGCACAGTGCCGACGGCACCACCGCCGCCGCCAGCCAGGACGCCAAGCGTCGTTCGCGCGGGGACACGTGCCACGACGACACGCCCTTGGCCTGGCCGTGGGTCACCATGTGGACGTCGATCTTGCCGGAGTTCTGCACCGTCGCCGTGCTGATGCCCTCGGCGAAGATGCGCGCCCACCGTGAGCGCCGCGAGGTGCCGAGAACGAGTTGGGTGGCGTTCATCTCGCGAGCGAAGTCCAGCAGCGCCCCGGAGACGTCGTCGCCGACGACGGTGTGCACCGTCGCGCCGAGGCTCGTCGCAAGCTCACGGATCTTGCCCATCTGGGGCGCCGAGACACCGGACAGCCCGTCACCGCGCACGACGTGGACGATCATCAGTTCGGCGCTTGACCTCGACGCGATGCGAAAGGCCCTGCGCACCAGCGTCTCCGATTCGTCACCGCCGGTGACCGCGACGACGACGCGTTCACGTGCCTCCCACATGTCGCTGATCTCGTGATCGGCGCGGTACTTCGCAAGGGCGGCATCGACCTGGTCGGCCAGCCAGAGCAGTGCGAGCTCGCGCAGAGCGGTGAGGTTGCCCTGGCGGAAGTAGTTGCTCAGTGCGGCGTCGATGCGCTCGGACGCATAGACGTTGCCGTGGGAAAGCCTGCGCCGCAGGGCTTCCGGTGTGATGTCGACGAGCTCGATCTGGTCGGCGCGGCGGACCACCTCGTCGGGTACGGTCTCCTGCTGCTCGATTCCGGTGATCTGCGCGACGACGTCGTTGAGACTTTCCAGGTGCTGGACGTTGACGGTCGAAATGACGGTGATGCCCGCGTCGCGCAGCGCCTCGACGTCCTGCCATCGCTTGGGGTTCGTGGAGCCGGGGGTGTTGGTGTGCGCGAGTTCGTCGACGAGGACGACCTCGGGATGCCGGGTGAGAACCGCGTCGACGTCGAGCTCGGGGAAGTCCAAGCCACGATAGGTGACGAGGTGTGGCGGAATCAGCTCGATGCCGTCGAGCAGTTCGGCGGTTCGCTTGCGGCCGTGGGTCTCCACGACCGCCGCGACGACGTCGGTGCCGCGTTCGCGCCTGCGGTGCGCCTCGCCGAGCATGGCGAAGGTCTTGCCGACGCCGGGCGCCGCGCCCAGATAGATGCGGAGCTCACCCCGCTTCTCGGGGTGCCTGCGCGGTGACTGCTCCGGACTCACCTGCTCATCATCCACCCGGATATTGCTAGCCGGGCGCGCCGCCGGGCCTGTCTTTACGGTTCCCTTGCGGCGGCGACCTATGACGGGCGGACGAACCCGATGTCGTCGGTGATGACGGTGGTGGGACCGCTCGGCACCATCTCCGGGGTGCTGGGGCCGAGCGGGACTTTCTGGGGGTTGGATTCGGCGGTCTTGACGAACTGGAGCCGGTCCTTGGAGACCTTCCGAATCAGATCCTCGAAGGCCATGATGGTCAGCTGCTCGCCGGGGCAGCGCCGATAGCCGAATCCGAAGGGCGCGAAACCCGCGTAGTCGCACACGGGAAGCGGACGATCGTCGGCGACGGCGAACACGGTGCCGAACCCGCTGTTGTGCAGTGCCGCCTTGCGGCCGTCCTTGACCTCGAACGACGTTAGGTCGAACGGACACTTCGCCAGGCCCATCTGCCGAATGTGTGCTTCGTCGATGTCCTGGCTGGTGGGTGCGTGCTCGTACCGTGACGGATCGAAGTCATCGGGGTTTGGCCATTGCACGGGGTCGTGGCTGGTCGAGGTGTGGGGGCTGACGATGAAGCCGTGTCGCTCGAAGGCCGGCGGCCGGGTTTCGGTCATCGCCGAGATGCTTCCTGCGTTGGGCGAGATGGTGCGGAAGAGTTCCATGACGAATCGTTCGAGCGGGGGAAAGGCTGAGCCGTCGGGGTTTTCGAAGTCAGCGGCCATGGTCTTGGTGAACCAGTCCTTGGTCTGAGCGTCCCCGGTGTCGCGGCTGAGCTTGGCCATGACGTTGTACAGCGTGTTACCCCATTGGCTGAAGGCCACGAAGTTGTGGAAGCACTCGAAGACGACGTCCTCGTGGTTGAAGTATTCGCTTTCCTCGCCGTTCTTGAGCCAGTACCAGGCGAAGGTCTTCTCGGGTTCGGGGGTCTTCCCGGATTGGATGTCCTTGAGTCGGTCGTCGATCCAGGACTTCAGGAAGTCGAGATTCTTTCGGACGGCCATGTAGTTGTCGTAGACGATCTTCTGGGTGGGATCGCGGTACGCCAGCACGGTGTTGAAGTTCTCGCCGATCTGCCGAACCTGTTGGGGGATGTCCTTTCCCGTGACTCCCAGGTGCAGATCCCAGTACAGGTCCCAGAACGTGTCCAGGTAGATCCGCATCAACGGCTTACCGGCGTTCTGGGCACTGAACAGCTGATCGAAGAACCCGACGATCTTGTTCTGATACTTGCCTTGGTACAGGTCGGGCGTCACCGCCGACATGTAGATCCGCTTGCGGCGGTTGTCTGGGCCGCGTTTCTCCAATCCCTGAAGAAAGACCGTGACACCGTCTTGGGGAGCGGGTTTCCAACTCAAGCTCAGCAGCCCCCACATGTCGTAGGGCAGTGCGTTCTCCTTGGTGAGCGCGACGTCGATCATCGGCAACACGGGCCGCTCGCCATCGAAGACGCTGTTCAGGAAACTTGGCAGAACGACGTTGTCGACGTAGTCGGCATCGAACTGGGCGACGTACTTGGCACGCAGCTTCGCCACCGCACCGTCCAGATCACCTGGGGGCAGTGGCTGATCGCTTGGGCCACTCGGGGGCGACGCGTTCGCGCACGCCGAGAGGGCCGAAACCGACGCCACGGCGGTGGCCCCGGTCGTCAGGAATGCGCGTCTCTTCATCAGTTGAACCCTCTCGACATCGGGGCCGGGATGCATGGGAAAGACCATTCGGGAGGTGCCCGTGCGGGACGGTACGGCTAGCTGACGTTAGCGTCAACCACCGCGGAACTCTGACCCGGTCAAGATCATTTCGGCATAGGCTGTCGTCACCCTATGGAGGAGATCAACCATGAAGCTGGCCATTCACGTCGCGAGACGCGCCGTTCTCGGTGCCGTCGGTGCGGGCGCAGTCGTCGGCGCGACGATGTTCGCCGCGGCACCATCGGCGTTCGCCGACCCGCTGCCGCCCAACTGCACGGCGGCTGACCTTGCCCAGGTCGCGACCGGGGTATCGGCGGCCACGTCGGTGTACCTCTTCAGTCACCCGGACGTGAACGCATTCCTCACCGACCTCGAGGGTTCGCCGCGTGACACCGTCCGTGCCCGGGTCGCCGACTACATGGCGGCCAACCCGCAGGTACACGCCGAGCTCGCCGGGATCCGTCAGCCGTTGGTCGACTTGAGGGCTCGCTGCGGCGGTTCCAGCGACGACGAGGCGTGAGTATCGCCATGGGGATGAGATTGCCCCATGTCCTCACCCTGGCCGCCATGTCGTTCGTCGCCCTCGGGATCGTCGGCGCGCCGACGGCAGGCGCCGATGACCGCACGTGCACGAATACGTCGGCCAACACGACCATCTGCTCGCGGCCAGGCGGCAGCACCTCGATCAACACTTCTCCGCCGCCAGTGGTCGGTCCCTACTCCTCGTGCGGGTTCGGTGT
>NZ_JBOGDD010000956.1:0-1615 GCF_050701675.1 Mycobacterium sp.
TGTGCAGGATTGCCCCGCCGCGGCCAACCCGCCCTCGACCGGGGTGGTCATCTACATCGTGGCCCACCAAGACACCATCAGCGGACCGGACAAACCCTCACCCGACGGTTCCCAAGATCCCGACGGACCCGACGCGCCTGAGAGACCCCACGATCCCGTTGGACCCGACGCGCCCGAGGATTCACCAGTCCCCGACGGCGCCAACGTTTCCGACGATCACGACGACGCCTCGGTCCCCGACGACACCGGTCCTGCCGACGATGGCGAATCTGCCGATGGCATCGACCATTCCGGCGACCCGGACCCCGCTGCCACCGACTCCGCCGCCGACGAGTCTGCCGGCCTCGACGGTCACCCTCCGCCGATGTTCGCCAAACCGTGGCGCGAAGGAAACCCCCAGCCAACTGCGACCTCGATGCCGTCGCATGGCCGTACGGGTCAACGTGTGCGTCCAACCTCGAATGCCCATGGCGAAAACACCATCGGCTCAAGGCGTTCTGGGCCCTGACGTCGCTACCTCCGGGTCGGTGCGCGCAGGGCGGCTACGACGGCGGCCGCGTTCAATACCAGGATGATCGTGACGGGCCAGATCGCCGACGTCTGCTGGGCGATTCCGCCGAAAACCGCGCCGAGCACCGACATCTCGACGCCGACCAGCACCGCAGCGAATCCCATGAGCGTCGCACGGTGGTGATCGGCGGCGAAGATGTTGATCCACGATATGGATGCGGCCATGATGGCCTGGTTCGCCACTGTCGCCAACAAGATCACGATCGCGTGCACCCACGGATGCGACCAGGCGTCGTACACCTCGGCCAGGATGCACATCACCGCCGCGGCGCAGCTGATCAGGGCGCTGACGACCAGCATGGCGCGAATACCGAACCTGCTGCGGTAGACGGCACGCCACAAGCAGGAACCGACGATCAGACCGACACCCGAGGCGATGACGAGGATGTGCAGGCTCCCCGGTTTGTTGCCGTGCTGGGCTGCCGCGTGGATGCTGTAGAACGTCGAGCCGAGGCTGATCGGCACGAACATCAATTGCGTCACCGCATATCCCCGGAACCAACGCTCGGTCCGGGCGACGATCATGCCCTCCCGATAGGTGTCCCGTAGCCGCCGTGCCACTCGTCCCGCTTGTGGACGGACCGGGCCGACGAACACCGCCGCGATTCCCGCGGCGGCCATACCTGCCGCACCGAGCCAAAGCAGGTCGACGTGGCTGGAGACGGGATCGCTCCGATCAATCACGGGTATGAGCAGGAGTGTCGACGCGACGGTGACCGCTGCCCCCGTGGCTCCCTGAATCAGGATCAGGTCGCCACGACGCATTTCGGTAAGTTTGCTGGAAAGTACTTCAGAGTACGCAACCTTCGACAAACCATTCGTAATTCCGGTGGCCAAGGACGTTGCCATAAATACCATGGCTATGCCAACTTCGACCGTCGCAGCTATTGCGTTGCACAAGATCAATGTCGCCATTGTCAATGCCGTCGCCGAGATGACGAGATGCTTGAGATGGCGGGACCATTCGAGAATCACGGGTGAGATCGAGTTCCCGACGATGACTCCGATGCTGTACGCGGGGTACAGCAGCGCAGCGGCCCAGAAG
>NZ_JBOGDD010000957.1:0-3014 GCF_050701675.1 Mycobacterium sp.
CTGTAAGACACACGACAAGGCGCGGGACTGGAACGGTCGACATGTCCGATCGGGCGCTCAGAGTCCTTGGCGGCCGGGACATTCTGGTGTGACATGCTCGCGATGTGCTCACCTTCAGCCAGGTCGACGTCTTCACCAGCAGCTTTCTCTACGGGAATCCGGTAGCTGTCGTCCACGACGCCGATTCCGTCAGCGACGAGGAAATGGCGGCGTTCGCCCGTTGGACCAACCTGAGTGAGACGACGTTCCTCGTGGCGCCGACCGTGCCGGAGGCCGACTATCGGCTGCGGATATTCACGACGCGTCGAGAGCTCCCGTTCGCGGGGCACCCGACGCTCGGTTCGGCGCGTGCCTGGCTGGAGAACGGCGGGCAACCGCACTCGACTGACGTGCTCGTCCAGGAATGTGGGGCCGGCCTGGTCCGCATGAAGAAGGTGGATTCGCGGTGGGCGTTCGCCGCGCCCCCGCTCATTCGCGGCGGATCGGTCAGTGCAGACGACCTTGCCGAGGTGGCGGCGACGATCGGCATCGACGTCGCCGACGTCGTGGACGCGCAGTGGGCCGACAACGGCCCCGGATGGGTCGCGGTCCTGCTGCCGTCGGCCGAGCACGTTCTGGCTCTCGAGCCGAGGACGAGGCGGCCGGGACGGTTGAGCAACATCGGCGTCGTCGGACCGTGGCCACCGGGATCAGAGACCGCATATGAAGTCCGAGCGTTCATGGCCGTCCAAGCGGGCTCGGAGGATCCCGTCACGGGGAGCCTGAACGCGGCGCTGGGGCAGTGGTTGATTCCTGCCGGGCACGCCCCCGAGTCGTACGTCGCCGCTCAGGGCACGCGGCTCGGACGCCGCGGCAGACTGCACGTCAGTCGAATCGACGGCGACATCTGGGTTGGGGGAGACACCGTCCTCGGAATTCGCGGCGACGTGGCCCTGCCCCATGGCGGCTGACCACGCAGCACCGTGACGAATCGATCCCAGATGTCATAGCAACCCGCGACACTGCGGGAGTGCTGCTCGACCTCGTCCTCCCGCTGGAGTGTGGCGGCTGCGGTGCACCCGGCACCCGGTGGTGCCCGACGTGTGCACGCGCTCTCGCCGTTCGGGTCGACGAGCCGATGGTGATCTCGCCACGTCTCGACCCCGGCGTGCCCGTCTTCTCCCTCGGCCACTACGCAGGCCCCCGCCGCGCGGCGATCGTCGCGATGAAGGAACACGGCCGCACCGATCTGGTCGCGCCGCTGGCAGTGGCCGTCAACGCCGGGCTGACCCGACTCCTGGCGTGGGGCATCGTCGCGGCCCCTCTGAGCGTCGTGCCAGCGCCCACCAGAAGGTCGGCGGCACGCAGGCGCGGCGGCGATCCCGTCACCGCCATGGCCAGAACCGCGGCCATTTCGGAGGTCTGCGTCGTCTCGGCCCTGCGGATGCGTGCCATGACCCGAGACTCCGTCGGACTGTCCCCAGCTCAGCGGGAGCGCAATATCGCCGGCAGGGTCAAGCTCCGCACGCCCGTGCAGGGGGAGGTACTGCTCATCGACGACGTCGTGACGACCGGCGCCACCGCATGTGAGTCCGTCCGTGTCCTGCAAACTGCCGGCGCCCGGGTGACCGCGGTTCTGGCGGTCGCACACGCATGACGTCGCGGGTCGTCGCGAGTGGTGATTACGGGGAGATCAAGCCCAAATGAAGAACTCGAAATAGGTGTGCGGAATTTGTGGCACAGGCGGGTGAACACGGACTACCGTCGGGACCAACCACCCGTGAACGACTCACGGCGGCGTCGACAACCACTGACGCCACATCGCCTAAAGAGCGGTAGGAGGTGAGCACTCGACACCTTGCGCCGCTGGCCGATGACATTCGGGTCCATCCGGCGCGTTCCTGTTAAAAGCTCTGCACGCTGCACGCGTGCGACGACGACGAGGAAACGAGTTGCCAAGTATGTCAATCCAATCCGTAGATAACGATCGCACGGCGATGGTGGTCCAAGAGGACGAGCCGCAAAACGACCCTCGCGCAGAGGTCGTCGTCAAGGGCCGCAACGTCGAGATCCCCGACCACTTCCGCACCTACGTCTCAGAGAAGCTGTCGCGCCTGGAGCGCTTCGATCGCACCATCTACCTGTTCGACGTCGAACTCGACCACGAACGCAACCGCCGTCAGCGCAAGAACTGCCAGCACGTAGAGATCACCGCCCGTGGCAAGGGGCCCGTGGCGCGTGGCGAGGCGTGCGCGGACAGTTTCTACGCCGCGCTTGAGTCAGCCGTCTGCAAACTCGAGAGCCGGCTGCGCCGCAGCAAGGACCGTCGCAAGATTCACTACGGTGACAAGACCCCCGTATCGCTGGCCGAGGCCACCGCGATCAACCCGCCGCCCTTGGTCGTGTCGTCGCAGAACGAAGATGCCAACCAGGCGCCCGAGGACCACGAACCGGGGCGGATCGTGCGCACCAAGGAACACACTGCTGCCCCCATGAAGATCGACGACGCTCTCTACGAGATGGAACTGGTCGGCCACGACTTCTTCCTGTTCCACGACGAGGAAAGCGACAAGCCCACCGTCGTATACCGGCGTCATGCCTACGACTACGGGCTGATCCGGCTGGCGTGATCGGGGTCGCCTAGGCGCCGTGGCCCGACCTGGCGGGGCGCATTAGGCTGGCCGACTCGGCGAGTCACCTACGATGGACCTCGTTTGAAGTATTACGAGTTCGATCGAGCCCACAGGGGAAATTAGCGTGCTGTCGAAGTTGCTCCGTCTCGGTGAAGGCCGCATGGTCAAGCGCCTCAAGAAGGTCGCTGAGTATGTCAACTCCCTGTCCGACGACGTGGAGAAGCTTTCTGACGAGGAACTGCGCGCCAAGACCGACGAGTTCAAGAAGCGCGTCGCCGACGGCGCGGAACTCGACGACCTGCTGCCCGAGGCGTTCGCAGTGGCTCGCGAGGCCGCGTGGCGGGTCCTGAGCCAGCGGCCGTTCGACGTGCAGGTCATGGGCGGCGCCGCGTTGCACTTCGG
>NZ_JBOGDD010000958.1:0-3182 GCF_050701675.1 Mycobacterium sp.
CGCCGAGTCCAGGTAGCCCTGAATGCGATCGCGTTGGAGCTCGGAGATCACCGGCCCGCAGATGGTGCCCGGCGCGTTCGGATCGCCAGGCTTGAGCCCGGCCATCGTGGCCGCGGCGGCTTCGACCGCCTCGTCGTAGCGGGCGCGGGGCACCACCAGGCGGGTGGTGATCGCGCAGCCCTGCCCGGCATGCATGGCGGCCGTGAAGGCCGACATCGAACACGCCCCAGCGAGATCCGTGTCGTCGAGCACCAGGAACGCCGACTTTCCGCCGAGCTCGAGGAACACCTTCTTGAGCGTGGCCGCGCCGTCGGACATCACGGCCCGCCCGGTGTTCGTGGAACCGGTGAACGACACCATGTCGACACGCGGATCCCTCGACAGCAGCGCCCCGACGCCATGGTCGCTGGAGGTGACGATGTTGATGACGCCCGCGGGGAAGTCGGTGTACTCCGCGATCAGTTCGCCGAGAACGGCGGCAGCCCATGGTGTGTCGGGAGCGGGCTTGAGCACCAAGGTGTTTCCCGCGGCCAGCGCAGGCCCGATCTTGGCCAGGTTGATCTGGTGCGGGAAGTTCCACGGTGTGATGGCTCCGACCACGCCGATCGCCTCCCTGGCGACCGTGCGGTGAGTCTTCATGCCCATCGGCGACGCAATGCCCAAGTCGGTGGTCCACTGATAGGACTCGGCCGTGTCCGCGCAGAAGCTCAGATCCTCGACCGGGCCCTCCAGTTGCGCAGCCGAAGTGAGCATGCGCGGCGCGCCGACCTCGGCGATCGTCAGGTCCCGCAGTTCCTCGACGTGATCGCGCATCGCCTGCTGTAACTGGCGAATGCAACGCACCCGTTGCTCGACGTTCGTGGCCCAATCCGTCTCGTCGAACGCCCGACGCGCAGCCCCGATCGCCGCCTCCATGTCATCGGCGCTGGCATCGGCCGAGACGCCGAGCACCTCCTCGGTAGCTGGATTGAGCGTCGGGAAGGTTCCCCCGCTTCCGGCCACCAGCTTGCCGTCGATGAGCAGTCGACTCTCGGAAGAGCCCAGTAGCGCCATTCGAACTCCCGTTCATCTCCTGGACAACTGTCCGGCTGTGTTGGTTCGAACCATAACCGCAGCGACCTGCCGGTGGCAAGGTTGCACATTCCTTGGCTGCGATGAAACTCCGAGAAAGAGCCGCTGTACAGGAACTTCAACCGACCGGGTTGCCTAAGTGCGACGCCGTCAGATAACTTGGACATGTGTCCAGTGATGCAGTGGTCGCGACCACAGAGGTGATCGACGCCGACCCAGGCGATACCCCGCGCAACCGCCGCCAGGAGGAGACCTTTCGCAAGGTACTCGCGGCGGGTGTGGAGATGCTGCGCGAATCGTCGTACGCCGACCTCACGGTGCGGGCCGTCGCCGCAAGGGCCAAGGTCGCACCTGCCACCGCCTACACCTATTTCTCGTCCAAGAACCACCTGATCACGGAGGTCTACCTCGACCTGATCCGCCAGACGCCGTACTTCACCGACGTCAACGAGAGCAGGTTGACGCGCATGGACCGCACGCTGCACTCGATGGCGCTCGCAGTCGCCGATGAACCCGAGCTCGCCGCCGCCTGCACCACCGCGCTGCTGGGCGGCGGTAACGACGACGCCGTCGGCCGCGTGCGTGAACGCATCGGCGCCGAGATCCACCGCCGCATCACCTCGGCGTACGGCCCCGATCCCGACCAGCGCGTCTTGTCGGTACTGGAGATGACGTTCTTCGGCGCCCTTGTCCAGGCGGGCAGCGGCTACTTCAGCTACCACCAGATTGCCGATCGGCTGACCTACGCGGTCGGCCTCATCCTGGGAGAACACGCATGACAGTCGACACGTCCGCCGTCTTGCTCGACCCCTATGACTACGACTTCCACGAAGATCCGTATCCGTACTACCGCCGATTGCGTGACGAGGCGCCGCTCTACCACAACGAGGACCTGAAGTTCTGGGCGGTGTCCCGCCACACGGACGTCGTGCAGGGCTTCCGCAACAGCACGTCGCTGTCCAACAAGCACGGCGTATCGCTGGACCCGATCTCGCGAAACGAACACGCGCACAAGGTCATGTCGTTCCTCGCGCTCGACGATCCTGGCCATCTCCGACTGCGCACCCTGGTCTCGAAGGGCTTCACTCCTAGGCGGATTCGCGAGCTGGAGGGGCGGGTCACCGAGATCGCGGTGCAGCACCTCGACGCGGCGCTGCAGTCGGAGACGTTCGACTTCGTGGACGACTTCGCGGGCAAGCTGCCGATGGACGTCATCTCCGAGCTCATGGGCGTGCCCGACGAGGACAGGGTCAGGATCCGCGCTCTCGCCGACGGTGTGATGCATCGCGAGGACGGCGTGTCCGACGTGCCCGCCGAAGCGATGCAAGCCTCGGCCGAGTTGCTGGTCTACTACGCCGACATGGTGGCGCAGCGACGCAAGAGGCTCTCGGACGATCTGACCTCGGCGCTCGTGGAGGCCGAGATCGACGGTGACCGGCTCACCGACGAAGAGATCATGGCGTTCCTGTTCCTGATGGTGGTAGCGGGTAACGAGACCACCACGAAACTGCTTGCCAACGCCGCTTATTGGGGGTTCAAGAACCCCGACGAGCTCGCCCCCGTCTTCGACGATCACGCACTGGTCAAACCGTGGGTGGAGGAAACCCTGCGGTACGACACGTCGAGCCAGATCCTGGCCCGCGCCGTCTCCGCGGACATGACGTTGTACGACACCACGATTCCCGCCGGCGATGTACTGCTGCTGCTGCCCGGCTCGGCCAACCGTGACGACCGCGTCTTCTCCGAGCCCGACACCTATCGCATCAGCCGCGACATCGGTTCCAAACTGGTGAGTTTCGGCAGCGGGGCGCACTTCTGCCTCGGGGCCCACCTGGCACGCATGGAAGCCCAGGTCGCACTCACCGAGTTCTTCAAGCGCGTTCGTGGCTACGAGGTGGACGAGGCCGGTTCCGTCCGCGTCCACTCGAGCAACGTGCGCGGTTTCGCCCATCTGCCCATCACCGTGAAGGCCCGATAGATGCCACGTTTCGCACCACTCCCCGACCGCCGACCCGCCATCGTGGCCGGCGCCTCAGCCGGCATCGGTGAGGCCACCGCGATCGAACTCGCCGCGCGTGGCTTTCCCGTCGCGTTGGGTGCCCGCCGAGTCG
>NZ_JBOGDD010000959.1:0-2594 GCF_050701675.1 Mycobacterium sp.
TCGCCGACCAGGACCGTGCCAAGGCCGGGTGTCCGCCCTGCAGCCGTCAACTTCGCGACGCGCTCCTTGAGGTCGACGAAGATCTCGTCGCGCGTGGCCTTGCCGTCCAGCGTGATCGCTCCCACGCCATTCATTCTTACAGCCGTCATTGACACCGTGGCCGACGGCATGCTGTGGTGCGGGGATGAACACCAGCCCAAAAGTGTTCACCGACGTGTTTGGCGAGGCCAAGCTCGGCCCGGTGACGCTGCGCAACCGCATCATCAAGGCGGCGACGTTCGAGGCGTCCACCCCTGATGCCCTGGTTACCGACGACTTGATCAGATACCACCGGCTGCCTGCCGCAGGCGGGATCGGCATGACGACGGTGGCCTACTGTGCGGTGTCTCCCGGCGGACGCACGGACGGATGGCAGCTCTGGATGCGGCCCGAGGCAGTCCCCGGACTGCGCCGCCTGACCGATGCCATCCACGCCGAAGGCGCCGCGATCAGCGCTCAGATCGGCCATGCGGGCCCGGTCGCCAATTCCCGCACGAACAAGGCCAAGGCGTACGCGCCCGTGCGGTTCTTCAACCCGCTGTCGATGAGGTTCGCCAAGAAGGCGTCCGCCGACGACATCGACGACATCACGGCAGCGCACGCCAACGCCGCGCGGCTGGCGATCGAGTCGGGCTTCGACGCCGTCGAGATTCATTTGGGCCACAACTATCTGGCGAGCTCCTTCCTCAGCCCGCTGATCAACCGTCGCACCGACGAATTCGGTGGCTCGCTCGCCAATCGCGCCAAGGTGGCGCGCGGTCTGGTGAGAGCCGTCCGAGAAGCCGTCGGCGACCGGATCGCCGTGACGGCGAAGCTCAACATGTCAGATGGCGTACGGGGCGGCATCTCACTCGACGAGTCGCTGCAGACCGCAAAGTGGCTGGAGTCCGACGGCGGACTCGACGCGCTCGAGCTCACCGCGGGCAGTTCGCTGCTCAACCCGTTGTACCTGTTCCGCGGTGACGCACCGATCAAGGAGTTCGCGGGCGCCTTCAAGCCCCCGCTGAGCTGGGGCATCCGGATGACCGGCAAGAAGTTCCTGCGCGAGTACCCCTACCGCGAGGCCTATCTGTTGGACCAGGCCAAGCAGTTTCGCGCCGAGCTCGAGATGCCGTTGATCCTTCTGGGCGGCATCACCAATCGCGAGACGATGGATCTCGCGATGGCAGAGGGATTCGACTTCGTGGCCATGGGCCGGGCGCTACTCGCCGAGCCCGATTTGATCAACCGCATCAAGGGCGACGGCGCCGAGCACTCCGTGCGCTCGGCCTGCACGCATTGCAACAAGTGCATGGCCACCATCTACAGCCACACCCATTGCGTGGTGACCGGCTCGCCGGGCTGAATACCCGGCTACCCGCCGATTTCGGCGGGTAGCGGTGGCGGAAGGGGTGTCGTCGGGGTCACCGTCTCCGGCGCCGCGCTCGACTGCACCGATGTCGGCGATGTCGTCGGTGTCGCGCCCGGCTTCGCGGACGTCGTCGGCGTCGCACTGCCTGCCGTCCCGTGGAAGTCGATCATCGGCTCGTCGCGGACCTGCTGGCCGCCGGAGGTGATGACCAGCGCGCTCGACGTCACCGTGTAGGTGATCCCGTCGTTCTCGGCGACGTAACCGCGATCGGTCGACTTGGCCACGAGGATGAGCCTCGCGCCGTCGCTCACCCGCACTCCCCGGTACTGATATTGGCCGGAGGCATCGTCCTTGCAGATCGCCACCCGGGATTGCGCCGTATAGCCGAACGCGACCGCCTTGCTCGGCGGGGCGCAGCGCGCGGTGGAGTCGATGAAACCGCTGTCATCCGTAGAGGGCGCCGCGGCCGCCGTCGGCAGGGCACCCGTCATCCCCGAGACGACCCCCACGACGACGAACGTCCCCAACGCCGCGGCTCCGATCCGTCCCCGAAGGGGCGACCACACACCGTTCACGACCCCGTCCCTCCGCCAGTCCTGCCTCACCCTCCCCATCGTCGCACCGACGAGAAACGTTGGGTGGTCCCGCCACGCGCGATGAGCGGAATTGCTGGTTCCCGTTCGCCACACCGGCGGGGACCGAACCCGCGGACGACGTCGATACCGATAGAGTTGGCCACGATGACGCGACCTGCCCCACCCGCGCTGACCGTTCGGTACGACGGGTCCCCACGAACCTTCTCGCCCGGCAACGACGTCGTCGTCGGACGTGACCTGCGAGCCGACGTACGCGTGGCCCACCCTCTGATCTCGCGAGCGCACCTCCTGCTGCGCTTCGATCAGGGCCGCTGGAAGGCGATCGACAACGGCAGCCTCAACGGGCTGTACGTCAACGGCCAGCGCGTCCCCCTCGTCGACATCGCCGACGGCATGGGCGTCAACGTCGGCAACCCGGACGGTCCGCACCTCACCTTCGAGGTGGGTCGGCACCAGGGATCGGCAGGCACACCCCCACAGACCACCTCGGTACCGATTACGCAGCGGCAGAGCGCTTCCTGGCCCAACCAGACGCCGTCGACGGGCTACCCGCGCACGCAGCCTCCCCCACCACCGCGGTCGCAACCGACGTACCCGCCCCCGCCACC
>NZ_JBOGDD010000960.1:0-5012 GCF_050701675.1 Mycobacterium sp.
CTTCACAGTCGTACGCATGACCAGACTGTTGGAAGTGTCGCGTTCGGGGTTCTACAAGTGGCGTGCCGCCCAGGCGGCAGGGCCCACGCCGGCCCAGCAGCGCCGGGAGACGATCGACGCCAAGGTCAAGGGGTTCCATGACGCACCTGATCAGGTGTACGGCGCACCGCGCATCTTGGCCGATCTACGCGACGACGGTATCGTGATCTCACGCAAGACGGTGGCGGCTTCGATGCGCCGCCAACGGCTGGCCGGGATCAGCCCACGCACGTTCACCCCGGTGACCACCGTGGTCGATCTGGATGCACACCGACCCAAGGACCTGGTGGACCGCCGATTCGACCGCGGTGAGCTCGACAAGGTCTGGACATCGGACATCACCTATCTCGCCACCGATGAGGGCTGGCTCTATCTCTGCGCGGTCCGTGACGGCTACTCACGCCGCGTGCTGGGCTGGGCCGTGGAAGACCACATGCGCACCGATCTGGTCGAGTCCGCACTGTCGATGGCGGTCACGATGCGCGGGGCGCTGCCCGGGCAGGTCATCTTCCACGCCGACCGGGGTACGCAAGGCGGATTCAACTGGTCGTCGCAACACCTCGACTATTCGGAGGTGCCTGGTGGGGTATGGGAAGCGGCAGTTGGAGGTTCGTGGCTATCGGGGACAGATTCCGTCACCGGGGCGACCGACGGTGGCGTGGCGTGAAGACAGAGTGAAGTTCTGGGTGGCGATCGCTGCCGGGGTGCTGACGGAGGTTGCCGCAGCCGAAGCGGGCGTGTCTTCACCGGTTGGCGTCCGGTGGTTCCGCCATGCTGGCGGCGTGAATCCACGGTTACCAGAATCTGTTTCGGGCCGTTACCTGTCCTCAGGTGAACGCGAGAACATTGCCCTTTGGCGCGCACAGGGTGCGGGTGTACGCGAGATTGGACGTCGGCTGGGACGGGCGGCGTCGACCATTTCACGTGAGCTGCGTCGCAACGCCTCCACGCGTACCTACCGGGTCGAGTACAAGGCGTCGGTTGCGCAGTGGCATGCCGAGCGGCGCGCACGACGTCCCAAAACTGCCAAGATGATCGACAACGAACGGTTGCGCGAGTATGTCCAGGACAAGCTCTCCGGTGTGGTGCGTGGGATCGATGGCCAGGTCGTCGCGGGACCGTCCTCGGCACGGTGGAAGGGACGCAACAAACCCCACCGTGGTGATCGGGCCTGGGTTCAGGCGTGGAGTCCCGAACAGATCGCTCGCCGATTGCCCCTGGATTTCCCCGATGATGAGTCCATGCGGATCAGCCACGAAGCCATCTACCAGGCGCTCTACGTCCAGAGCCGCGGGGCGCTCAAGCGGGAGTTGGTCAGCTGTCTGCGTCGGGGCCGGGCGCTGCGCGTGCCACGGGCACGGGGCCGGCAGAAGACCTGGGCACACGTGACACCCGAGACGTTGATCAGCCAACGCCCGCCGGAGGTCGACGATCGCGCTGTCCCAGGGCACTGGGAGGGAGACTTGATCATCGGGTTGCAGCGCAGCGCGATCGGCACTCTGGTGGAGCGTACGAGTCGCTTCACGATGCTGGTCCACCTTCCGCGGGAGGTCGGCTACGGAGTCATTCCGCGGACGAAGAACGGTCCAGCGCTGGCCGGCTACGGCGCGATCACGATGGCCAACGCGTTGGAACAGACGATCACCACACTGCCCCAGGAGTTGCGCCGGTCGTTGACCTGGGATCGGGGCAAGGAGCTATCGGCACATGCCCAGTTCTCGATCGCTTCCGGTGTGAAGGTGTACTTCGCCGATCCGAAGAGTCCGTGGCAGCGCGGCACCAATGAGAACACCAATGGACTGTTGCGCCAATACTTTCCGAAGGGCACCGACTTGTCGCGCTGGAACGCAGACGACATCGCATCCATCGCTCACACACTCAATACCCGACCGCGCAAGACCCTCGGATGGCGCACCCCCGCCGAAGCCTTCGCCGAACACCTACACTCGATAAATCAACCCGGTGTTGCGACCACCGATTGAATCCGCCGAGTTTGTCGGGGTCGATGTCGATGCCGAGCCCGACGCCGGGCGGCACGGTCAGGACCCCGTCGCGGATTCGCAGGGGCTCGGTGAGCAGGTCATCGGACATGTCCAGGAAGTTGGACAGCTCACCTGCGCGACGCGAGGTCAGCTCGTAGGCGGCACCGAAGGCCACCGCGCATGCGGTACCGACCTGGCCGTCGATCTGGTTGCCCATCACCACTTCTGCGCCAAGCCCTTCGGCCAGATGATGGATGCGCTGTGATCCGGTGAATCCGGTGCGCGCGGTCTTGATGCTGACCGCGGTGGCGGATCGGCCCAGCAGTTCGCGGGTGACATCGGCTGCGGTGGGTACGGATTCGTCGGCGATGAACGGGACGTCCAATCTCTCGACCAGCCAGCGTCGGCCGAGGACGTCATCGGCGGGGCAGAGCTCCTCGGCGAAGAGGAGGTCGAGATCGGCCATCTCCTTCATCGCGCGCAACGATTCTGAAGCGCTCCAACCGCGATTACCGTCGACGTACAGGTCGATGGCATCACCGAACCGGTCCCGCAAGGCCCGCACCACGGCGGTGTCCAACGTCACCGGCCTACGGCCCACCTTCACCTTGAAGGTGCTGATTCCGTAGGTTGCCTGCACCCTTTCGGCCTCGGCCACCATCACCACGGGATCGGCGAAGCCCAGCATGTGGCTCACGCGCATGCGGTCCGTGAACCCACCGAGGAGGCTGCTGACGGGCAGTTCGAGAGTGCGGCCCAGCGCATCCCAGATCGCCATGTCGATGGCAGCCTTGGCGGTGGGGTTGGCGATGGTGCGGGCCAGCCGGGTCTGGACCACTTCACGCTCGGTCAGCGTGAGCCCGATGATCTGGGGTGCGAAGATCTGCTCGATCACCGCGACGATGCTCGTCTGCGTCTCCCCGTAGGTGAACGGCCGTGGGGGTGCCTCGGCGACACCGACGATTCCGTCGTCGGTGTGAACGCGCACCAGCACGTGGTCAGCGGCGTGAACCTCGCCCGAGGCGAACTTGAGCGGCTTGAGGTACGGGATGGCGAACGGAATGGCCTCAACGGCAGTGATTTTCACAGCAACTCTCCTGCGGTGTCCTTGGTAAAGGCGGCTGCTAGGACGCCGACGACGGCTTCGACGATCGGACTGTGACTGCCTCGCCGCCAGGCCAACGCGAGCTCGACGGATCCGCCGTCGAGCAGGTCGCGGAAGACCACTCCGTGCAGTGGTAGCCCTCGCACCGACGCTGGCGCGATCGCGACCCCGAGGCCGGCGGCGACGAGGGCGAGCAGGACGGCCGTTCCGGGCGCGGCGTGTTCCCGCCGTGGGACGAAGCCGGCCTGCCGACAGTTGCGCAGCACTGCCTCGTTGACCGCGGAGTCGCGGCTGGAATAGGCCACGAAGGATTCGCTGCGCAAGTCGGCCAGTGATATCACCGGCTCGACGGCCAGGCGGTGATCAACGGGGACGACGAGGACGAGGGGTTCGATCTCGATGTTGCGCAATTCGATGTCGTCGCCAACTGCGGGCGGTCGGAGCAGACCTACGTCCAGTGCGCCGCTGCGGAGCTGTTCGCATTGCACCGGGGTCAACACGTCGGCCTGGATCTCCATTGCAAGGTCCGGAAGCTCCTGCCGGACGATGCGCGCGATTCGTGGAAGATGGGAGAACGCCGCGGTTCCGGTCAGTCCCAGTCGTAGCAAGCCAGTGCGTCCCGCTGCGATGCGGCGCACGCCTCGCTCGGCGTCGTCCACTCCGGCCATGATGCGCGCTGCTTCAGCCTGCAGGAACTCCCCCGCCGGAGTCAGCGAGACCTGACGGGTAGTGCGGTTGAACAGGGTGACGTCGAGCTCCGATTCCAGCTGGCGGATGGCGTAGGACAGGGCAGGCTGCGCGACGTGCAGCTGCTCGGCGGCCTGACCGAAGTGGCAGGTCTCGGCAACCGCTGCGAAATAGCGCAGGTGACGCAAATCCATGTGAGGCTCCGCTGGTTCGTGTCGTGGTGTGACTGGCGACACGTTCGACGGTAAGCCTCATATCCATACAGAACAAGTACATAGTTCAGCGCTATTAGTCGTCAATTCTTATCAATGGTGGCCCTAGCCAGGACTAGGCATATACCTGGTGTGATGGCGGCCACTGCCTGCGACAGTTCAGGTACAGCATCACAGTGGAGGGCATGAAATGACCGCTTCGATCACCGAACACCACGACCACCTGGCATCCGTCCTGGATACGGCCGTCATCGACGACCCGGACGCCGGCATCTTCCGCGCCAATCGACGGATCTTCACCGACGAGGACGTCTTCGAGTTGGAGATGAAGCACATCTTCGAGGGCAATTGGATCTACCTGGCCCACGAGAGCCAGGTGCCCAACCCCGGCGACTACTTCACCACCTACATCGGTCGCCAGCCCGTCGTGATCACCCGGGACAAGGACGGCCAGTTGCACTGTCTGGTCAATGCCTGCGCACACCGCGGGGCGATGGTCTGCCGTCGCAAGACCGACAACCGCATGACGCTCACCTGCCCGTTCCACGGCTGGACCTTCCGCAACGACGGGACCTTGCTCAAGGTCAAGGACCCCGATGGCGCCGGCTACCCCGACTCGTTCAACTCAGGCGGCTCGCACAACATGACCGCGGTCGCCCGCTTCGACAACTACCGCGGCTTCCTGTTCGGCAGCGTCAACGACGACGTTCTCCCGCTGGCCGAGCACCTCGGGGACACCACCAAGGTGATCGACATGCTGGTGGATCAGTCCCCAGACGGGCTCGAGGTGCTCCGTGGCTCGTCCACGTACACCTACGACGGCAATTGGAAAGTACAGGCGGAGAACGGCGCCGACGGCTACCACGTCACCGCCACGCACTGGAACTACGCCGCCACCACCAGCCGACGGGGCACCGGCGAGTCGAAGAACGAGACGAAGGCACTCGATGCGGGCGGTTGGGGCAAGTCCGGCGGCGGCTACTGGTC
>NZ_JBOGDD010000961.1:0-2431 GCF_050701675.1 Mycobacterium sp.
GTGCAGGCAAGAGCACGCTGATGAAGATTCTCGCGGGAGTCCACGCCGACCACGGCGGCACCATCGCCGTCGATGGGGTGCAGCTGACAGGCAGTTCGCCTGCGGCGATGCTGCGTGCCGGCATCGCCGTGATCTATCAGGAGTTCTCGTTGGTGCCGGACATGACGGCGGCGCAGAACATCGCGCTGGGCCGGGAACCCGATGCCCGCATTCCCGGTCTGATGAAGCACCGGGAAGCACGCCGCCGCAGTCTTGACGAACTCGCCGAGATCGGCATCGACGTTCCCCCCGACGTCCCGGTCTCAGAGCTGCCCGTCGGACAGCAGCAGATGGTGGAGATCGCCAAAGCCGTCGCGCGCAGGGCCAACATCCTCGTCATGGACGAGCCGACGGCGCGGCTCTCGGCGGCGGAGCGGGAGCGACTGTTCGACATCATCGCGATGCTGGCCAAGCGTGGTGTCGGCATCATCTACATCTCCCACTTCCTGGAGGAGATCCTCGCGGTCTGCTCCACGGTGACCGTGCTACGCGACGGGCGACGCATCACGACGTGTGATCGGGCGGAACTCGACCAGGCCAAGATCGCCCGTCTCATGGTCGGCGACAAGTTCGAGGCGATGACCGAAGGCGTTGGGCGGGGTGCTCGCGCCATCGACTGCGCCGACGCCGAACCCGCGCTCGAGTTGCACGGACTGTCCGTCGCAGGTGCGCTGTCCCCGGTCACGCTCACCGTCGGGCGCGGAGAAGTCATGGGCTTCGCGGGCATCCAGGGATCCGGCCGGAGCGAGCTGGCCCGGGCGCTGGTGGGTGCGATCGACGGCGCCGGGGGCCGGCTTCGCGTCGACCACTTCGACGGCCTGCCCCGGAATCCGCGGCACGCCGTCGACGTCGGCCTGCTCATGCTGCCGGGAAATCGCAAGAGCGAGGGCATCATCGAGCAGCGCTCGGTGAAGTCGAACGTCGCATTGACGGCTCTGCGCGGCAATCTCTCGCGGTTCGGATGTGTGCGGCGACGGCTCCTCGAACGAACCGTCGATGAACTGATCGTGCGATTCGCCGTCCACCCGCGACGCACCGACCTGCAGATCACGGCGTTGTCCGGCGGAAACCAGCAGAAGGTGCTCTTCGCCCGTGCCGTCGCCGCTCAGCCCAAGGTTCTGGTGCTGGATCAACCGACCGCCGGCGTGGACATCGGAGCCAAGGCCGAGCTGTACGCGCAGATTGAGATGCTCGCCGACTCCGGCGTCACCGTGCTGGTGTTCAGTGACGACCTCGAAGAGCTCCTTCAGCTCAGCGACCGGATCGTGCTGATGCGCAAGGGAATCGCCGCACCACCGCGGCCGGCCACACAGTTCGACAGGGCGGCGCTGCTCGCCGCGATCACCGGCGACGCCGTCGCCTGATCAGTCATTCGGCGTTCGCGCCAACGAAGGGAGAACTCATATGACAGCCCCCACCGTTCCCGCGCCAGCGCGGTTGTCCGGGAAGGTCGCGATCGTCACGGGCGGTGCTGACGGAATCGGTCGGGCCACGTGTCTGCGGCTGGCTGAAGCGGGCGCCGCCGTCGTGGTCCTCGACCGCAACGCCACCAAGGCGATCGAGGTCGTCGCCGCCATCGAAGACGCTGGCGGACGAGCGTTGGCCGCGGTCGCGGACGTGACCGTGGAAGCCGAAGTCCGAGCAGCAGTTTCCGACTCTGTCGAGCGTTTCGGCCGCATCGACGTTCTCGTCAACAACGCCGCGATCCCCGGCGCTCAGAAGCCGACCCACGAGGTAACCGAGGACGAGTTCGACGAACTCTTCAACGTGGACGTCAAGGGCGTGTTCTTCTGCACCAAGCACGTCATCCCGCACATGAAGTCCGGCGGTGGGGGCAGCGTCATCCACATCTCGTCGATCAACGGACTCGTCGGCAACAAGGACGTACCGCTGTACCACGCGGCGAAGGGGGCGGTGCGGTTGATGGCCAAGACCGACGCCGTGGTGTACGCCGAGGACAAGATTCGCTTCAACTCCGTCCATCCCGGCTCGATCAGGACCGCGTTGAGCGAACGGCTCGCCGCGATCCACCCAGACGGTCCCGAGGCTTACTTCAAGTGGCTGGCTGACATGCACCCGCTGGGGCATCAGGGCGAACCCGACGACATCGCCTATGGCGTGGTGTATCTGGCCTCCGACGAGTCGAAGTTCGTCACCGGCACCGAACTCATCATCGACGGCGGATACACCGCACAGTGACCGCACCCGAAGCCCGAATGCAGGAGGAAACCATGTCCAGCAATCCCATCACTCCACTGATCGGCAAGGGCGCCGTCGTCACCGGCGCCAGCTCCGGCCACGGTCGAGCGATCGCACTCGCGCTGGCCGCTGCCGGTGCAGGCGTCGTCTGCTCGGACGTCCGAAAGAGCGCTCTGTCCGGCGGGTTCGAACC
>NZ_JBOGDD010000962.1:0-2321 GCF_050701675.1 Mycobacterium sp.
GGCGGGTCCTCGGTCCAGACGCTGGTGTACGCGGCCCGGGTGTTCCACCACACCGGGTCGTAGTGGAAGTGGCTGATCATGTGCATCGTCCAGCCGGGCTCGGCGACGGTGAACTCGAATTCGGTGCTGGTCCGGCCGACGACGATCTGCGCCCGCCGCCGCTCGCCGACCACCGGGTCCATCACCCGCACCGGCACTTCGACCACCCGACCCCGCGGCATGGCATGCACCGCGCCGACCGTCTCGAGACCGGGCCCTTCGACGCGCACCGTGGTGGCCCTTGAACAGAATCGGTACGACACCCGCACTAGTTGGAGGGGCTCGTCGGGTGGGCCGGTGAACAGCTCCGTCGACTCCGCCGAGGTGACGTGCATCCCGTCACCCTACGTGCGCGCGCTCGACGATCCCCCGGTTTGACCGTTACCCGCGTGAAGGAGTCGCTCGGCCACGTTCCGCACGGCGGCGGCGACCTCGGGTGGTTCGAGCACCTCGAAGTCGATTCCCGGCATGGCCAGCCATGGCACCATCCGTTCGGGCTCATCCGCGCCTGCGGTGACGATGCAGGCGTCGGCTCCGTCCTGCTCGATCTCGACCGATGCCGCCGAGAACATCTGTGCCACAACCTCTTGCGGCGCGAGATAGCGGACCCGCGCGACGTAGCGGTACACCGACGCAGTGATCGCGCGCTGCACGTAGCTCGCCGCGTCGGGCGCGTCCCGCGGCGTGAACGTACTGCCGAGCGCGCGGACGTCGGCCATCCGGTCCAGTCGCAGCGTGCGCCAGTCGTCGCGGTCCCGGTCGTAACAGAGCAGATACCACCGTCGGCCCGTCGTCACCAGCTGATAGGGCTCCAACCGGCGCTGCGTCGCGTTGCCGCGAATGTCGACGTAGCCGGCGGCGACGTGCTCGTGGTCACGGCTGGCGCGCGCCAGTGTCATCAGGACGTCCGGTTCGACGGGCGTATCGGACTGACCGGACGTCAGGGTCACCGTCGCGTCATGCACGGCTGCCACCTGGGAGCGCAGCCGTGCCGGCATCACCTGGTCGAGCTTGGACAGCGCGCGTAGCGCAGATTCGCCGACACCAGCCACGCTGCCGCCCGCCGCGACGCGCAGGCACACGGCCATCGCGACGGCCTCGTCGGGATCGAGGAGCAGCGGCGGCAACGCCGCGCCTGCTCCCAACTGGTAGCCGCCGCCGTGCCCCTTGCTGGCGTGCACGGGGTAGCCGAGGTCGCGCAGTCGTTCGACGTCGCGGCGGACGCTGCGGCCCGTCACGCCGAGGCGTTCGGAGAGCTCTTCACCGCTCCACACTCGGCGCGACTGCAACAGGCCGAGCAGCTGCAGGACCCGGCTGGTCGTTGTAGGTTCTCTTTTCCCGTGACAATCAGTCACCTTTTGACCTGCATTGCTGCTTGCTTTCTCATTTCGGTGTCATCGATGCCTTTCTCACTTTCGTGTCATTTTCCTCAGAATCCTTCTTCTGGCGGATACGGCCTAGCGGGGAGATCACTGACACCACACTCAGCCGTTGTCGCATTTCGTCAAGTGACGTTTCGTTCGTGCCCGTCGGTGATCAGAACATGCTCGCGCCTGGCGATTCGGTGCGCTGAGTGAGCGGAATCGAACGCGGTTGGGCGTTCAGGTCGCTTGTTTGGGGCTGGTCGTTAACAGTTCGTGCCGCGCTGCCGCCCAACGCGCGGGCTTGCTCTACGAACGCCGGCCACCGGAGGCGTGGGCGATGCAGATACCTCGAGCGCGACAATGCGATTGAACGCGCCGAACGCACCTCGACCCCGCCGGTCGCCCCACCAATTCCGTCCGCGCCGAGGTGGAGGAACTCTTGACCCGCCATGTCCGCCTCACCAGTGGGTACCGCGATGAGGTCACCGCCCGGGACCGCTTCAACACCGACATGGCTCGACAAAGCCGCGACGGCGGCCTCGAACTCTGAGGACTGCCTTTCGCGCCATACTTCCGGCACCAGAGTCATATCGCCCCAACGAATTACATGACTGTTCTTTCGTGACAGGAGTTACTGATGATGCGAAAGTGTTGTACGTTGCAATTCACGTAGTAACTACGTACGTATCTAGGGCGTAGATCGAGGGCAAAGGCGGGGCGGCGTCTGACCGGTCCGCCGACGAGCGTCGGCCGCTTAAGAAGGAGACCTCTACCTGATGCCCACCGCATCTCGCACCAACGTTCCTGCCCGGCATCTGAGTAGGTCCCTGGAGGTCGCTCGCAAGGAGCAAGGTCGCGTCTGGCGCAGGCGATCCGTCCTTTTCGGATGCGCCGCGATGGCGACGCTGCTCATTGCCC
>NZ_JBOGDD010000963.1:0-3221 GCF_050701675.1 Mycobacterium sp.
ACCTGGCGTACGCCTGCCGCATTCGGCCCTCGGTTCCCGGCGAACGGGTCGAGGCGGGCCGACTGGTCGCGCTGACGGCGGGCGGTCCGACCGATCCCGTCGTCGAACCCGCGTTCCAGATTCTGCAGAAGCAGGCCCTGCGGCCGTCGCGCGCCGTGTCGAAGGTCAGCAAGGACGTCCAGCACAACCTCGCCATGCACCTGGAACGGCTGGGGCAGATTAGGCGGGTGCGGCTGCGGTCGAGGCGGTCCGGTTACGCCTGGCCGCTCACCCAGCGCGACCGGGTCGCCGCGGCTCGCACCGACCTGTTGTCGGCATTGTTCGACCGCCGCCCGCCCACGCCGACGACGGCAGCCGTCGTCACCCTGCTGCATGCGGCGGACGGCCTCGGCGCGCTCCTGAGTCTCAACGACCGCGGCTGGCGCTGGGTGCACGCCCGGGCCACCGAAATCGCCAGTGGCAGTTGGGTTGACGAATACCCGACCGCGATGCCCGAGGTCAACTTGGCGGTGACGGCCTCAGTCCTGCGCTCAACTCTTGCGTAGCGCCTGTTCCAGGTCGCCCAGCAGATCCGCGGCATCCTCGATGCCCACCGACAACCGAACCAGGTCCTCGGGCACCTCGAGTTGAGATCCCGCGGTCGACGCGTGGGTCATCGCGCCGGGGTGCTCGATCAGCGATTCCACGCCGCCGAGCGATTCGGCGAGGATGAAGATCTCGGTGCGCGCGCACAGTTGCTGCGCGGCGGCCCGGCCACCCTTGACCCGCACGGACACCATGCCGCCGAAGCCGGTCATCTGCCGGGCCGCGACGTCGTGATTGGGGTGGCTGGGCAGGCCGGGGTAGAGCACCGTGTCGATCGCCGGGTGCTCGGAGAGGAACTCGGCCACCCGGGTCGCGTTCTCGCTGTGCCGCTCCATGCGCAAGGCCAGCGTCTTCAGCCCGCGCATCGTCAGATAGGCGTCGAACGGCCCGGGCACCGCGCCCGCGCCGTTCTGCAGGAAGGCGAAGGCGTCGTCGAGCTCCTCGGCATTGGTCAGCAGGGCGCCGCCGACGACGTCGGAGTGTCCACCGATGTACTTCGTCGTCGAGTGCAGGACGATGTCCGCCCCCAGCGCCAGGGGCTGCTGAAGCGCCGGTGAGGCGAACGTGTTGTCGACGAGCACCTTGACGCCCGCGGGCGAGGCGAGTTGGACGATTCCGGCGATGTCGGCGATCGTCAGGAGCGGGTTGGTCGGTGTCTCGACCCAGACGAGCCGGGTCGCGGGCGTGATCGCCGCACGCACCTCGTCGAGATCGGAGAGCGCGACGGGCGTGTGGGTGACGCCCCATTGCGCGAACACCTTGTCGATCAACCGGAAGGTGCCGCCGTAGGCGTCGTCGGGGATGACGACGTGGTCACCGGGACGCAGCAGTGCCCGCAGCGCGCAGTCGGTGGCGGCCATGCCGGAACTGAACGCCCGCCCGAACGTCGCCCCCTCGACGGCCGCCAGCCCGGCCTCGAGCGCCGCCCGGGTGGGGTTGCCGGTGCGGGCGTACTCGAATCCACCCCGCAGTCCGCCGACGCCGTCCTGCGCGAACGTGGAACTCGCGTAGATGGGCGCGTTGACGGCGCCGGTCGCCGGATCGGGCCGGTAGCCGGCGTGGATGGCCCTCGTCGCGGGGCCGTAGGCGCGGTACGCATCTGCCTTCGAACGCTGCTCACTCATCACCGATCAGCGTAACGGCCTCGGATCACCGTGACGTCCGGTGTAGAACAAACAGCATGTCCACCACGATCGAAAGTCTCCTCGACCTCGACTCGCTACTCACCGCCGAGGACGTCGAACTGCGGACGATGGTCCGCGAGTTCGGCGAACAACGCCTGCGTCCGCACGTCGCCGAGTGGTTCGAGACCGGCGAGGTCCCGGTCCGCGACCTCGCCGTCGAGACCGGCAAGCTGGGTCTGCTCGGCATGCACCTGCAGGGGTACGGGTGCGGCGGGTCGACCGCCACGGCCTACGGCCTGGTGTGCCAGGAGCTCGAGGCCGTCGACAGTGGCCTGCGCAGCCTGGTGTCGGTGCAGGGTTCGCTGGCGATGTTCGCGATCCACCACTGGGGCAGCGAGGAGCAGCGCCAACAGTGGCTGCCGGGGATGGCGGCTGGCGAGCTGATCGGTTGTTTCGGGCTGACCGAGCCCGACTTCGGGTCCAATCCCAGCGGGATGCGGACGACGGCGCGGCGCGACGGCTCGGACTGGGTGCTCAACGGATCGAAGATGTGGATCACCAACGCATCGATCGCCGACGTGGCGATCGTGTGGGCGCGCGCCGAGGAAGGCATCATCGGTTTCGCGGTTCCCACGTCGACCCCCGGGTTCAGCGCGCGCGAGATGACGCACAAGATGTCGCTGCGGGCATCGGTGACCTCCGAGTTCAGCCTCGACGACGTCCGTCTGCCCGACGAGGCGAAACTGCCTGGGGCGCGGGGCTTGTCGGGTCCGCTGGCCCGCCTGTCGGAGGCTCGTTTCGGCATCGTATTCGGTGCCGTCGGTGCGGCGCGGGACTGCTTGGAGACGACGCTGGACTACGTCGGCACGCGCGAGGTGTTCGACAAGCCGCTGGCCGGTTATCAATTGACGCAGGCCAAGATCGCCGACATGGCCGTGGAACTCGGCAAGGCGCAGCTTCTGGCTCTGCACCTGGGCAGGCTGAAGGACGACGGGAAGATCAAGCCCGAACAGGTGAGCGTCGGCAAGCTCAACAACGTTCGCGAGGCCATCAAGATCGCGCGTCAGTGTCGGACTCTGTTGGGCGCCAACGGGATCACTCTCGAGTACCCGGTGATCCGGCACGCCAACAATCTCGAGTCGGTGCTGACCTATGAGGGCACTTCCGAGGTACATCAGTTGGTCATCGGCGAAGCACTGACGGGGGTCAGCGCGTTTCGTTGAAACGACTACGCCGCCTGGCCGCACGTAGCGGACGGGCGGCGTAGTCGATGCCTCAAAGGGGAAGTGCGACAGTCTTGATCAACTTGTCGACGAGCGTTTGGCGCTTGGGATCCCACAGTGGGAACAGAACGGTGACGATCCAGACGATGCCGCAGAGGAAGTAGGCCACGATGTAGACGAGCTCGCGCAGAACGGACTTTCCGAAGCCGATCGGCTGTTCTGTCTCCTCATCGACGACCTTGAACTTCATGATGCCCTTGCCGATGCTGGAACCCGTGGTGCCCTGCTT
>NZ_JBOGDD010000964.1:0-4515 GCF_050701675.1 Mycobacterium sp.
ACGGTGGCGTTCGCCAACGCCGACATCAGGTCCTCGCGGGGATTGTGGCGGCGGTCGGCGAGGAAATCGGTGAAGTAAGCGTAGATCGACGCGGCCGCGGCCAGCGCGTCGCTGGTGTGACCGTGGGTGACGTCGACCTGCACCAGCTGGCTCGACCACGATCGGAACTGATCATGATCGGTGGCGGGAACGCCCAACAGATCGGCGATCACCGCGGCGGGCAGGATGGCGGCGAAGTCGGTCACGAAATCGGCCGACCCCGACCCCTCGTCGAGGCGTTCGAACAACTCCGCCGCCATCCGCGTGATGGTGGTCTGAAGTCCGGCGACCCTGCGGGGGGTGAACGCCCGGCTCACCAGGGCGCGCAGCTGGTCGTGTCGGGGCGGGTCCATCACGATCATCATCGGCAGAAACGAACCGATGAAGTCCGATCCCGGCGGGGTGGGGAAGATCCCGTCCACCGAGGAGTAGGTGCCGTGATCCAAGGCCGCGGCTTGGACGTCGGCGTGCCGGCTCAACACCCAGGTGTGCGAATCCTGCGCGCGGTATACCGGAGCCGCGTCGCGCAACACGCGGTACGTCGGATAGGGGTCTTCGAGTATCGAGGCGTCGAACGGGTCATACCGCATGGGCACCGCGACCACGAGGACCTCCCACCGCCATGAAGCAAGGGTTTAGACTCGGAGTCTAAACTTGAAGAACGGGATTGGGCAATGCGCAAGATTCCACGTCAGATCGCGGACCGGCTCCTCGCAGCGGCGGACCTGTTCGCCGAGAAAGGGCTCAACGACTCCAAGATCGAGGACGTCGCCGCGGTGACCGGCGTGCCGAAGGCGACGCTGTATTACTACTTCACGGGCAAGGAGGAGATCCTCGCGTATCTACTCGAAGACCTCCTCACCGACATCGCCGATGCTGTGGCGGCGATCGTGCACACCGACGGCACCGGTGCCGAACGCCTCGAACTCGTCATCGGCGCACAACTGCGGGCGATGGCGCAGCGGCCAGCGGTCTGTCGTGCACTCATCGGCGAACTGGGACGCGCGGCCCGGATGCCGGTCATCGCCGAGATGATCAACACCGCCTACCAGCAACCCGTCGAAGCACTGCTGGTCGCAGGCGCCCGCGACGGATCCCTTGTCGCCCAGCCAGATCCACGATCCGCCTCCATGGCGCTGTTCGGCGCGGTCACGATAAACGCCCTCATGTACCTGGTCGCAGACCAGCCTCTCGACGAGACGGTGGTCGCCGGAACCCTTAGAGCCGTCATGTTCGACGGACTACGCCCGCGCCGAGGAGACCGAGCATGAGCACTTACGGCCTCTCGGTCCTCGGCGCGGATCTGCCGTCGTTGGCCCGGACCGCCCAGGCCGCCGACGCGGCCGGGTTCGACGCCGCCTGGGCCTCGGAGTTCTACTCCCGCTCTGGGTCCATCTCCATGGCCGCGATGGCCAACAGCACACAGAACTGCCGGATCGGGTCCTCCATTCTCTACGGGATCGGACGAAGCCCCCTGGTGCTGGCCACCGAAGCACGCGACCTCGACGAACTCTCCGACGGACGACTGGTACTCGGCATCGGCAACGGCACCAAACGGATGATGAGCGACTGGCACGGCGTATCCGACACCGCCGCACCCGCGCTGCGCATGGAAGAACTCGTCGGTCTGCTGCGCCGCATCTGGAACCTGCACGACGGCCCGATCCACCACGACGGCCGCTTCTACACGATGCACCTCACCCCCACCGGTGAGGTACAACCACCCAGCCGCGCGATCCCGATCATCACCGCCGGTGTGCGCCCCCGGATGTGCGAGACAGCCGGGCGGGTGGCCGACGGCCTGGCCGGCCACCCCCTGTTCACCACCACCTACGTCCAGGAGATCGTCCGCCCCGCCATCGCCAAGGGCGCCGCGCACGCCGACCGCGACCCCCGTGACGTCGAAGTCGTCTCCATGGTCATGTGCGCCATCCACGACGACGCCGAGGTCGCCAGACGTGAACTGGCGCAACAGATCGCGTTCTACGCTTCGGTCAAGTCCTACGAAACCGTGCTCGACGTGAACGGCTTCGCCACCGAGGGCAGAGCCATCCGGGAAGCCTTCGCCCGACGCGACTTCCCCACGATGTTCGCCGCGGTGTCCGAGGAGATGATCGACACCATGGGCGTCGCCGGAACCGCCGACGACGTCCGCGTCGGGCTCACGCGCTACGAAGGCGTTCTCGACCACATCATGCTGTACTCACCATCGGTGGGCATCGCCCCCGAACGCGTGCAGCAGAACCTCGAAAGCCTCATCAGGGAATGCTCACCACGCAGGATTGCTCACGCCGCGCAATAGTGCTCACTCGACGCACGCCGTCGCGCCTTCGATGTTCACAACGGCCCGCTTCCCTGAATCCTGAAGCACTTGGCTGCAGGTGTCGGTCACTCCCGGCAACGACGAAAGCGATGACCATCACCAGGTGCGGTGACGAGCGACATGGGGTGCACCGAAGCCCACTTACCTCTCACCAAAGCAGCGGGAAGACTCTTGAGCATCAGAGGCTCAGGTCATAACCGCGATCGCGTTCCCGGCCGCGGTCACGGTCTAGTCCGCGGCTGCGGTCCAACGTCCGATCTCGTTGGGCGCGTTGACTTTTCTGATAGTCGACGTGCCGTCGGGTGACCGCCGAGTGGTGTTCGGCGACCAGGTTGGCCACCAGCTCGGGCAGGAGTTCGGCCGGGGTGTCGGCGGCGGTGCGGTGGGCGGTGCGGGCGGGTTCGTCGCGCCCGACGATCTGCCGCATCATCCGGGCGGCCTGGACGGCCCCACCGCGCTGGGCGACGTGCACCCCTGCCTCGTCGGGTGCCGGGTGGTCGCGGTGGTGGTCGGCTTCGGTGATCGTGCGTTCGTAGAGGTAGACCTCGTTGGTGTCGCGGCCGCGGGTCATCGCCACGTAGGCCAGGTTGCGGGTGGTGGTGTCACCGATGACGGCGCGACAGCTGTCGGCGGTGACCCCTTGGGCCGAGTGCACGGTGATCGCGTGGCCGAGCTGCACCTGCTTTTTGAGGTAGTCGCCCTCGAGGACCGTGACCGCGCCGTCGCCGAGTCGTCGGGCGGCGATGCGCGGATGATCGGGGGTGTCGTCGACTTTGAGGACCTGCCAGCGCTGCCCGTTACGGACCGGAGCCTCGGGCAGGCGCTGGGTGACGTCGGCCCGGTCGCGCACCTCGATGGTCGCGTCGTTGAGTCGGGTCAGGACGACGTCCCCCACCCCGACCTGGTGTCCGCGCGCGGCGGTGACGGTGGTGGTGTCGCGGCCCGTACGGGTCCGCTGTTCGGTGATCTGGTCGTGGATGCGCCGGTTGAGGGCGTCGGTGGTCTCGGTGGTGTCGGCGATCAGCAAGGCGTCCCGGCCGGCGGTGACGTCGCCCTGGTGGGCTTCGAGGGCGTCGGCGGCCATGGTGACCTGATCCCCACAGTGAAGGCGGTCGTGGTCGCGGTACCAGCCCACGGCGCGGCGCACCGGGGCCGGCCCACCGTGGCCCAACGCCAACGACGCCGACCGCTCACCGGGGTCGTGCATGCGCCACACCTCCGACAACCGTTGAGCCCAGGGCAGCTCCTCGCACAGTTGGGTGAACATCCCTCCACGGGCCTTCACCGGCGCCAACTGATGCGGGTCACCGACCATCACCGTCTTCACCCCCGCGGTGGTCGTGTGGGTGAGCAGAGCACGCCAGTGGTGGGTGCCGACCATCCCGGCTTCGTCGACCACCACCACGTCGAACGGACCCAACGTCAGCCGCCCGTCGGCCAACCGCGCCAGCGCGGCGTGCATCGTGAACCCCTCGCTCGCAGCACCTTCGGCGACGGCGACGTCCACGGCCTTCCCAGTCGGTGCGATCACGATCACCGTCCCCCGACGCTGGCGTTCCACCAAGGCCCGCAAGGCGCGCATCGAGGTGGTCTTGCCCGCCCCCGCCGGCGCCGACAACGGCTGCACCAGCTGGGGGCTGGCCGCGATCGCGGTCACCGCGGCGTGCTGCTGCGCGGAGAGCCCCAACGCCTCCGGGGTGTCGAACTCGCGGACCCAGCACGCGTTGCGCAGGCTGGTCTCGTCGACCATGTCGAACACCCGCCGTTCCTCGACCAGGATCAGGTCCACGGTGAACCGTTCGGTGCCTTCGCGTTGATGCGCCAACCGCGGCCCGGTCAACCGCATGGCGACTGCGTCGACGCACTCCTCGATGACCTGGCGCGGCATCACCACATCCCCTGCGGAGCCGTCCACGCCACCCTCCGCCGCGGCCACGCCAGGGTTGTCGGCCATCAGGGGAAGCTGCGCGCCGATCACCTCGACCAGGTCCGCGCGGGTCAACGCGGCCTTGTCTGCGCGGGCCGCCATCGCCGCCACCTCGTGCCGATCCACCACCACCCCGCCTCGGCGCGCCACCCGCGCCGCGGCGCGGCCGGCCGCGGCTTCCCGCGCTCGACGCGCCTCGCGTTGCGCGGTCCGGTCCACCCCGAAC
>NZ_JBOGDD010000965.1:0-2070 GCF_050701675.1 Mycobacterium sp.
AAATCGCGTCAGGGGGTGACGATGTCGAACGCGGGGTTCGGCTTGTCCAGCACGCCGAGCAGCGACGGCAACGCAGCGGCGTCACCCGTCACGTCCAGACCCGGTGACGTCGCATCGCCCGCGGCGAACGTCAACAGCCGCAGCTTGCTCGACAGCGTGACGGTCGCGTCAGCGGTCGCGGCGTCTGCCGCCACCTTGCGATAGACGAGCACGCCGTTGCGTAGCGACAGCCGGTAGTTGGTCGCGACGTCGGCGAACGTCACGTCGATGGCGAGGTTCAGATCCCATGCCCTTGGGCCGTTGACGCTGATTGCGAAGCTGTCGAACATCTGCTCCGGCGTCAGCTGAGAGACCATCGACGGCGCAGTCGTCGAGGTCGCCACCCCGAAGTTGCCGTCCCGCAGCTCGGTGGCTCCGGAGAGGAAGAAGTTGCGCCACGTCGCGTTCTCCGCGCCGTAGGCGAGCTGCTCGAGGGTGTCGCCGTACAGCGCGCGGGCCGCGGCGTGATCCTGATCGGTGAAGATCGCGTGATCCAACAGCGTTGCCGCCCAGCGCAAGTCACCTTCGTCGAACGCCTTCTGCGCGATCTCGACGACGCGGTCGATGCCACCCATCGCCTCGACGTAGCGCGGCGCGATGGCCTCGGGCGGGTGCTGCCACAGCCGCGCCGGGTTACCGTCGAACCAGCCCATGTAGCGCTGGTACACCGCCTTCACGTTGTGGCTGACCGAGCCGTAGTAGCCGTGTGCGTGCCACGCCCTCTCCAGCGCCGGTGGCATCTGAAAGTGCTCGGCGATCTCGATCCCGGTGTACCCCTGGTTGAGTTGACGCAGCGTCTGGTCGTGCAGGTAGGCATACAGATCCCGTTGCAGGGAAAGGAATTCGACGATCCGGTCCTTGCCCCAGGTGGGCCAGTGGTGCGAGGCGAAGACGACGTCGGCCCGGTCGGCGAAGGCGTCGATGGCCTCGGTCAGATAGCCCGACCACCCGTGCGGGTCGCGGACCAGCGCGCCACGCAGGGTCAGCAGGTTGTGCAAGTTGTGGGTGGCGTTCTCGGCCATGCAGAGCGCCCGGAACTTGGGGAAGTAGAAGTGCATCTCGGCAGGCGCCTCGGTCCCCGGCGCCATCTGGAACTCGATCTCGACGCCGTCGATGGTGTGCGTCTCACCGGTCTCCCGAATGTCGAGGGTGGGGACGATCAGCGCGATCTCCCCCACCGACGTGTTCTGACCGAGTCCGCAGCCGACCTGGCCAAGTGGCCCCCGCGCCAACACGGTGCCGTACATGTAGGAGGCCCGCCGGGTCATCGCCGTTCCGGCGTAGACGTTCTCCTGCACGGCGTGTTCGGTGAAGCCCTCCGGCGCGATCACGACGACCGTGCCCGCGTCGACGTCGGCCTGGTTGGTCACGCCGAGCACGCCGCCGAAGTGATCCACGTGGCTGTGGGTATAGATGACTGCGACGACGGCTCGATCTCCACGGTGGGCCCGATACAGCGCAAGCGCTGCCGCCGCGGTCTCGGTGGAGATCAGCGGGTCGATGACGATGACACCGGTGTCGCCCTCGATGAAGCTGATGTTGGACAGGTCGAGACCGCGGACCTGATAGATGCCTTCGACCACCTCGTAGAGGCCCTGCTTGGCGGCGAGCTTGGATTGCCGCCACAGGCTGGGGTGGACGCTGGCCGGGGCATCACCGGCGAGGAAGTCGTAGACGTCGTTGTCCCACACCACGCGTCCGTCCGAGGCCTTGACGACGCACGGTCGCAGCGCATCGATGAAACCTCGGTCGGCATCGGCGAAGTCGCGGGTGTCGTCGAAGGGCAGATTCGTCAGATGGTGGGTGTTGGCGGCTTCGATGAAGGCGGTCGGTGGCTTCTGCTCCATGTCGACAAGCCTGCCACCCGGGCCCGCGGTGAGATGCCGAACCAACGGCCGATCTCAGCCTGCCCGTTCGGCGGGCCCCTGAGCGATCTGGCTCTTCAGCGGGGCCAGCGCGTTGCCGATTGCGCCGATGGTCTCCGCGGACACGCCGAGTCCGCCGAGTGTGTCGACGAGGTGACCCACCACC
>NZ_JBOGDD010000966.1:0-8107 GCF_050701675.1 Mycobacterium sp.
GGGAGCAGACGAGCATGACGCTGACGTCGGTGGCGGACGGCGCGGACCTGCTGTCAACTGGCCTGAATTTCGAGCAGCCGGCTGCCAATGTCGCGGAGTATTACGACATCCCGTTGGTCACGCTGCACCACTTCCCGATGCGCCCCAATGGCAAACTCGTCCCCAACCTGCCGTCGCCGGCGGTCCGCTTCGCAGGGACGGTCTCCGAGTGGCTGCTGTGGCGCTCCACGAAGAAGGTCGACAACAGGCAGCGTCGTGAACTCGGCCTCTCAGAGGCAACAACTCCCTCGCCGCGGCGAATCGCCCGACGCGGGTCACTGGAAATTCAAGCCTACGACGAGATCTCCGTACCCGGGCTCTCAGCCGAATGGGCGAAATGGGATGGCAGGAGGCCCTTCGTTGGCGCACTCACGATGGGGCTGACCACCCAGTCCGACGATGAGGTCGTGTCGTGGATCGCCGCGGGCTCACCGCCGATTTGCTTCGCGACGGGCAGTATTCCGCTCGAATCTCCTGCAGACATGATCGAGATGATCAGCGTAGCCTGCGCGCAATTGGGCGAACGGGCGCTGGTGTGCGCCGGTGGGACGGACTTCAGCGGCGTCCCCATACCCGATCACGTCAAAGTGGTGGGCGTAGTGAACTACGCGACGGTCTTCGCCGCCAGCCGGGCAATCGTGCACCACGGCGGCTCGGGCACCACGGCGGCCAGCCTGCGAGCCGGCATCCCCACGCTGATCCTGTGGAGCTCAGCCGACCAGCCATATTGGGGAAATCAGCTCAGCCGCCTGAAAGTGGGTACCGCGCGGCGCTTTTCGAACACCACGCACCAAACCCTTGTTGCGGATCTGCGTCGCGTCCTCGCGCCGGAGTACGCGGTCCGAGCCCGCGAGATCGCCGCCCAAATGACCACGCCCACCGAAAGCGTGAACAAGGCCGCCGACCTCTTCGAGGATGCCGCCCGCCGGAGCACGACTTGAGACGACGCAGGGCCGCGCCTTCGGCGAATTCTGCTCAGCTCGCGTCAACGTGCAGGTTTGATCAACAATCCCTGACCGGTGGGCATCGCGCAGATCTGCACGCCCAATTCGCTCGCCAGCTCATCCATCGCGATGCGTTGCTCGTCGCGCCCACGATTCGCGTAGTCGTCCAAGAGCACGAACGCCCCAGGGGTGAGCCGCGGCCAAAAGTAGCGGAGCGCCGCGACTTCGGGTGGCGCACAGTTCATGTCGATGTGGAGGAACGCCACCGAGTCGGCAGTGACCTCATCGAGCGTCTCGGGAACCGCGCCGACGATGATGCGCTGGTTGTGCCATTGCGCAAAGTTGGCCCGGACACTGTCGACCGAGTTGACGTACATACCGCTGCGCAGATGTGCCTCGCTCGTCTCGAGTGCCCCCGCCTCGCGTTCGGCGGCCGTGACGAAGCGCGGATCCAGTCCCGCGAAGGTGTCGAGCAGATAGAACGTCTTACCAAGCCGGTCCCAGTCCAGGTGCTCCATCACTGCGCTGCTCAGGAAGCCATAGCTGACACCGCACTCGACGAAGTCACCTTCGAGCTTGCTGGCGCTCGCCGCCGCCCACAGTCCGACGTGCACGCGCCAGTGCCATTGGTACCAATCCATGTCACCGAGAGCGCGTGCGCCACGCGCGTAGGCCCGCTGAAACTCCGGGTCGTCCATGAACGCGTGGCTGTTGAAACAGATCAACGCATCATTGGAGTAGACATCGGGCAGGAGCGTGCGCGCCAACCAGTACTCGGCGCGCACCGCCCGCATCAAGAGACGGGTGCGAACGGACAGCCCTTTTGCCACGTCGGCAACCATAGCATTGACATGCCCGGCGCGGGCAAACAACCCGTCATGGCAGTCGGCGTCGCCCTTGATGAATCACCTTGGCTCACAACCTGATCGACGCCGCACAATCGTGCGATCGGTGGCCAACCGACGAGACCGCTAACCCACGTCTCGGTCAGAGGGTGCCAACGTTTGCTCGCCCACCGACGGCGAGCGCTTCCGTTTGAGGCGATTCTTCAACGATATCGCCTGCTTCTCCACCACGAACCAGCTCAACGCCGCCAGCGGCAGGGTAGCCAAGGTCGCAATGCCGAAGAACAGGTACATGTTCAGCGCGCCGAGACCCAAGACAACCAGCAGTTGCTGTGTTGGATACGCGTAGATGTACATGCCGTAGGAGAAGTCGTTGCGCAGATTCAACCGTCTGTTTCGAACGAGGGAACCGGAGACGATGACGGCGTATGCCAAGGGAAGAGCGGCGATGACTCGATAGTTCGCCAGCAGACCGGAAGCTATGACGATGACGACGCATATCGCGACGAGCGACCATCGCGCGGGGATGACGTCTCGGTAGCGGTGGATCAGCGCCCCGGCCGCAAACATGACGGCAAACCGTGCCACCATCTGCGGAATGGTCTGCATGGCGAAGATCGGATACGACAGGTAGGCCGTCGCGCAGAGTGTGACCACGAAGACCGCTGGAATGACCCATCGCTGTTTCAGCAGCCCCACGACACCCAACACGGCGACGGCCACGTAACAGATGATTTCGAAGTCGAGCGTCCAGATCGACGCATTCCAGACGCCCGGCCACGGGTTGGTGTGCAATGTCCCGTCGATACCGGCGTGGTAGACGTTCAGCCACGCGTTGTCGAGGACGTAGTCGATCGGTGCGGATGACTTCATCAAGCTCGCCACCGACCCGCCCTGGATCCAGACGCTGAGAGGGGCGAAGACGAACGCGATTATCAGCAGGCACACCCATAGCCCGGGAAAGATGCGCAAACCGCGGGCGATGGAGAAGTCGCGGAGTCGCGGGTCGCGCAGCCAACTCGCGGTGATGAGGAATCCCGAGATCGCGAAGAACCCGTCCACCCCTACCTGCTCGATGAGCTGCTCGAGTGGCTTGTAGGTGATGGAGCGGCCGGTGGTGGACCAGGAATGCCAGAGGATGACGCTAATCGCCAGCGCCAACCGCCACGCATTGAGCGCATTGTTTCGTGGATCGAATACCTGCCCGAGCGTCGCCCTCCGTGTCACTGGGCGGGCGGCCCCGCTATCGACGCCTGCGGCCCTCAGGTCCTCGCTCATCTCAGCTATTCCCTGGTCGACCCGGCGGGGGCAGGATTCCGCAAGACGAAGCCCGCCTGATCACCCCGGCCTTGGCGGTTGAGCTGCTTCGAACGCCGTTCCCAACCGAGAATTTGTTTGAGTCCGAAGAGCCGGATGAACTCGACGAAGCTCTTGATCTCGGGCAGGGCGATATTGCGCTGATAGGCTTCGCTTCCGAAGAATTGAGACGAATTCGAATCGTCCCACACCTCCTCGAGTTGCAGCCCAACCGCATTGGCCGCCAACTCCATTCCGCGCCTCGAAGGTATGACGATGTGCCGGGGTGCATCGATCAGGCACCAATGCTTGTCATAGACGTCCCAGGCTTCCGACGATGTGGTCGGCAGGCGAACCAAGCAGATCCCACCGGGTGCGAGCTTCTCGTATACCGCCTTGAGAGTCGCGACGGGGTCGGGCACGTGCTCGAGAGAATGGTTGAACAGGATGAGGTCGAATTCACCGTCCACTTCGTGCACGTAGCGCTTCACGATCGGCAGACCCAAGGGTGTCTCGCCATCGGCTTCGTTGAACGGGTCAGCACCGGATAGATTCGTAAAGCCCGCCCTGGCCAACCGGTCGAGTAGCGCGCCACCGCCACAGCCGACATCGAGAATTCGCGCGTCGCGTCCAATCGCCAACCGACCGAGCATTTGGACGACGTCTCCGCTCGAGTCACGGGAGCCGATCAGGGAGCGAATCCCTGGCGGTAACGCCGCTACGACGGTGCCGACCGGCTTGCCGCCGGTGTGCAGGTCAAAGCGGTCTCGCTGCTTCGTCAGCCATTCGAAGATCCGCGGTTGAGGCGGGATGGTGTAGGCGTAGTACTTGCGGGGATAGTGTCGCGCAAGCTCTTCACCTTCGAGCGCATTCCGAATCTGCAACGTCTCGCAGGCATCGCAGACGAAGTACTCGAACATCTCTCGGGTCCCGAAGTACATCTCTCGAACCGTGAGAGTTCGGTGGGGACCACTCGAACCACATACTCGGCACTCTTCGACAATCTCGCTCATTTGCTCCCTCCAGGAGCTAGAAATGACCACACCACTTTGGTCTCGCCTACACCCTTCATGCGGACCGCCTCGATCCCGCGAACTCTTCCACGACGTTTGCGGCGTTGGCGACGCTGTCAACGGGTTTGGTCATCCCGCGCGCGAGATCTCGGGCTCGGGTGAGGTAATCCGGCGCGAGAATCCGGCGCAAGTCCGCGACCAACGAATCCCGGGTCGTCGTCGAAAAGCGGCGCGTGGTACCCACTTTCAACCGCTTGACCTGACCGCCCCAGAGCGCCTGATTGGCGTCCATCGACAGGATCAGCGTCGGGACCCCGGCGCGGAGGCTCGCGGCCGTAGTGCCAGAGCCACCGTGGTGCACGACCGCGCGGCAAGCCGGGAAGATCGCCGCGTAATTGACGGCACCCACCACCTTTACGTGTTCCGAATGCGGCACACCGCTGAAGTCACTCCATCCGGCGCACACCAGCGCGCGCTCCCCCAGCTGCGCGCACGCCGAGCTGATCATTTCGACCGCGACAGCCGGAGATTCGACCGGCATGCTGCCAAAGCCGAAGCAAATTGGAGGTGTTCCCGCAGCCATCCACGACTCGACTTCGGCGTCGGCGTCGGTCGTCAACTCCATCGTCAGTGGGCCGACGAACGGCCGTAGCTCGGACCACGTCGCCCACTCGGCTGCGAGCCCGGGGAAGCAAGCCGCGTCGTAGGCCTGTACTTCCAGCGATCCGCGGTCGGCGATCCGTCGCGGCGAGGGCCTCGTTGCCTTCGGTAGGCCGAGTTCACGCCGCTGCGCGTCCTCGACCTTCTTGTTCAGTCTCCAGGCCAGCCAGTCGAACACCGTCATCGCGGTCCTCCCCAACCGAGAAGGCAGAAACGTGACGAGATGGGCATTGGGGCGCATCGGGATGTGATGCAGTGTGACCAACGGAATGTCGTGATACTCAGCGACGTTGGCAGCAGTCTCCTGGTAGCTCTGCCCGGCGAGCAACACGTCGGCACCGTCGGCCACCGTCGTCAAGGTGGTATTCATCTGCGCCCACGATCGGTCGCTGATCTCCCACATCTCGCGCCACAATCTGCGGATGGCGCCCACCTTCCAGAAGGTGTGCAGGGCGAAGGTCCAGAAGTTGCGATACACGTCGAGCCAGGTCTTCGTATCGAGCCCATATGCGACCGTATCAAGGCCAGCCGCCTCGGTGAATCCGATCAGATCGGGCGGGACGGCCATGAGCACGTCGTGTCCCCTGCGCTGCAGTTCACGGCCAACGACGAGGGACGGCTCGACGTCGCCTCGTGTTCCGTAGCTTGCCAACACGAATTTCATCGTGGATCAGGGCCCCTCAGGTGTCGCGGTGCAGCAGAGTCGCTTCGGCGATATCTCCGAAATGGCGTTTCAGCGTTCGTTCGTCCCTGACCGGATGTCGCGTGTCGGCGGTGGTGAGCGGCCGAACCGGCTTCACTCCTTGCGCCAGAGCACACCGGTGCCGTCTATCTCGACGATCTCTGCTGACACTCCATTCTTCGTGCGGAAGTCCGTGACCGCCTTCCGGCACGCGTCGATCGCGTGGTAGTCGTCGATGATGCAGAAGCCCCCGGGGGACAGCCTCGAGTAGAGGCCGTCGAGTGCCTGGATCGTGGATTCATAGAGGTCGCCGTCGAGCCTCAGTACCGAGATGCTTTGAATCGGGGCATCGTGCAACGTGTCCTTGAACCAGCCGGGAAGGAAGCGGACCTTGTCGTCGAGCAACCCGTAGCGCTGAAAATTCGCTGCCACGTCCTTTTGGGATACCGCCAGGATGGGCGCCGCGAGGTGCAGCCTGTCCCCCTTGTCCGCTGAGAAGTTCTTGGCGTCCGGCGCCGGTACGCCCGCAAACGAATCGGCGAGCCACACTGATCGTGTGTCGTCACCGTAGGCTGCCAGCACTCCGCGCATGAGGATGGAGGCCCCGCCACGCCACACGCCACATTCGACCAGATCGCCTGGGACGTCGTCGGCAATCACCGTCTCAACGCACTGCTGCAGACTGGTGAGTCTCTTCATACCGATCATCGTCAGCGCGTCGGCGGGCCAGTCCAGACCCAGATCGCGCTTGTGCTGATCGAAGGGGCGCTTTCGCACGAGCACCAGGTTGCCGACCTTGAAGACGGGACGGTGTACCCAGTCCCACCCCACGGGCACCAACTCGTCGACGCCGTACCTGGTGAGGTCCTTGCGGAGCAGGTCCAGATATGCGGATCGGGTGTCGCGATCAGTCACGGTCAAAAACTTCCCCTGTCTCAAACTGCCGGTACTCCGGCAAACAGCTTAGACCTTCCACCGCGCCGTTGATGCATTTCTCGACTGGCCGATGACGTCGATGGCTGCGATGCTTCCGGCAAACAGTATGACTTCGTGAATCCACGGCCTCAACGTCCTCGCCGTGGATATGTGCCGATAAACGATGGCTGCTGCAACGGGAAAGAGTACATGGTCGTTCTTGAATGCCCGGATTCAGTGGAAGGCGGCCCGAGACAAATGCCTCGGCTCCTTGGCTCGGTGCACCACGACTACCGAGTCGAACACCTCGATGCGGTCGATGATGGTTGCCGCGAAAGGCACCTGGACCTCCTCGACCCGCTTGGGATGGCCCTCCATGAACTCGTAGACCGATGACATCTTCAGGTACGGCGCATGCATGGCGTCCATCAACCACTTGGTGAAGTCGATGAACGATTCGGGTTGGTCCCGGTACGGCGTCCAGTAGTTGGCGCAGACGTCTTCCACGATGTACACCCCGCCCGGTTCGAGCCTGGGAAACAGGTATTGGAAGGATCCGATCATCTGCTTCGGGGTGTGCCCGCCGTCGTCAAGCACCGTGTCGAACGGGCCGAACTCATCGAGGACGCTCTGCAGGAACCGGTTGTCGGTTTGGTCTCCGATCCGTACGTGAATGTCGCGCCCGGGGTCGTCGTGCTGCGCAGCCTTGGGGTTGATGTCGAGCCCCACGATGGTGGCCTTTGGCAAGTACTCCCGCCACATCTGCAAGGACCCACCCCTGTCCACCCCTACCTCCAGCATCCGTTCGGTACGAGTGAGGACGGCTTGGTAGATGGGCAGGTAGTGGCGCAGCTTGTGAATGTTCTCGGTGCGTTCGAATATGCGCCCCAGCGGGGTGTCTTCTGGCGGTGTGTCGTCTGCGCGCATGGGCACCGATCGCGCGAGGTCGGGACCGAGCGCATCGAGCAACCGCTGGCGACCCTTGTAGGGGTAGCGCCGTGCTAGGAACGGTGGCCTTGGCTGCAATGCCAGCCGGAACGAACGCATGGCACGGAATCCTATGCCAACCAGGCCCATATCAAGAATCCGCAAATGTCATTTGATTAGCTCAGCGGAGGCCGCCCCGGCATTACCGTTGAGTTTGCCGTGATCACGCAGTGAACTCGCCTGCCCGGCGCAGTTACTTGTTGGCTTCCACTTCGTCGCCATCTGCGGGCCGGATTGACGAGCGCTGACCCAGGCGGTGTTTAGGCGCCCCCGCCCCGGACGAAGCAGTGTTCTTACGTTTGAAGCGAGCCTTCAGTGCGAGGGCGCGCTTCTCCACCAGGAACCAGCTCAGCGCAGCAGGCAGAACGATGACTGCGGTCGAGAGCCCGAAGAACACGAACGGGTTGAGGCTGTACAACCCAGCAACAGCCAGCAACTGCTGGGTTGGGGAGGCATAGATGTACATCCCATAGGACAGATCCGTTCGCAGTGTCAAGCGCTTGTTCTTGATCAACGCACCCGAAACGACGACGGCATACGCCAACGGGAAGGCGCCGACCACCCGGTAATCCGGGAGTAGGCCGGACACGAGGACGATGACGACACTCACCGCGACGAGCGACCACCGTGCGGGTATGACGTCTTGCCATTGGTAGAGGACCGCCCCGGCCGCGAACATGATCGCGGCACGAACGGCGAGCTGCGGGATCGTCCATACTCCGGGAC
>NZ_JBOGDD010000967.1:0-1921 GCF_050701675.1 Mycobacterium sp.
GGTACGCCAAGACGACGGGCCGCCCGATGGGTGTCATCCTCCACAACGTGGTCGGTCTTCTCCACGGTGCGATGGGGATCTACTACGCCTACATCGATCGAGTTCCCGTAATGATCTTCGGAGGCTCCGGACCTGCGGCATACGACGGCCGCCGGCCCAACATCGACTGGATCCACGGTGCGAACGTGCAGGGCAACGCCGTTCGGGACTACACCAAGTGGGACTATGAGCCCCGATCGCTCGAATCGGTACCTGCCACCATCGCGCGGGGCTATCGCATCGCGACGAGCGAGCCGGCCGGACCGGTGTACATCGCGCTCGACGCGGGCCTGCAAGAGCAACCCCTTGACGCGCCGGTCGCGATGCCCGACTGGGATCGTCTCAAGGTACCCGCACAGATCGGCCCCGACCCGGGTGCGCTGCGCCAGCTCGCCGAGGCACTGAACAACGCCAAGCGCCCCGTCATCATCCCCGGTTACATCGGTCGTGACCCGAACGCCTTCACCCTGCTCGTCCAATTGGCCGAGTCCGTCGGCATCGGAGTCATCGACACGAACATCCGGCACAACTTCCCCAACCGGCATCCCCTCTGCGTCACGGGTACCGATGCGCTGGCTGAAGCGGACTGCGTGCTCTTCCTGGACGTCAAGGACATGCAGAAGCCGACCCACGAGCTGGACTCGATCAACCGCAAGATCCGCTCGAAGATGGCACCGGACGCCCTCGTACTGGACCTGGGCTTCAACGACGTTGGATTGTCCTCGTGGAGTGAGGATTACACCGCGTTGATGGAGACCGATCTGCAAGTGACGGCCGACACCAGCGTCGCCCTCCCGATGCTCGTCGAGTCGTGCCGCGAGCTGATCACGGGAGAGCCCGAACAGCGGCGGCTAGAGCGGGCGGAATGGCGGGCGCGCCTGGCGAACATGCACGACGCAGCGTGGAAGCGCTGGGCCGAACGGGCGGAGCTCACCGCTGCCGAGTCCCCGGTGTCCACCGCCAGGCTGGCGAGCGCCGTCTGGGAGGTCGTCAAGGACTACGACTGGGTACTCACTGCAGGCACCGCATCCGAGTGGGCGAAGCGCACGTGGGACTTCGACGAGCACTACCGCACGCCGGGCCGGCAGTTGGGGACCGCGACTCAGATCGGCATCTCCCTAGGTGTGGCGTTGGCGCACAAGGGCACCGGCCGGCTCGTCGTCGACCTACAACCCGACGGTGACCTGATGTTCGACGCCGGGGCGTTGTGGGTCGCGTCGTATTACGAGCTGCCCTTGCTTGTCGTGATGTTCAACAACCGGGCCTACTACAACGACTGGGAGCATCAGGAACGTCTCGCCCTGCAGCGCGGCACCCCCGTCGAACGGGTGAACATCGGTATGGAGATCAACCACCCCGCCCCGGACTTCGCCACCCTCGCGAGATCGTTCTCCTGGCACGCCGAAGGTCCCATTACCGACCCTGCCGACGTCGAGAAGGCGGTTGCCCGAGCTGCCGAGTACGTCCAGTCCACGGGCAAACCGGCCTTGGTCGACGTCGTGTGCCAGATGAAGTAGGAGATTCCGTCGGGAGGGCGAGTCACTGATGGCCGCGGCGGGGTCGGGCGCAGACCTCAGTGCGGCGTACCGAGATAGGGGAACTCCCCAAGGGTGTCGGCATGCGGACTCAGGCCGCTCGGCGGGCAGTCACCCTTGGTGAGGAACGCCAGTCGGTAGTCGATGACGTCATCGGTGAACACCCGGCCGTTGGGGTACTTCGCGGGCTTGGACGGGTCGTAGCCGAGCATGTCGGGCAGAATGCCCTCCTCGTCGATCGCCGCGACGGCCTCGGCCCGTGAGTAGCCACCGGTGTGACCCAACAGGTGGATGAACATGGCGATCCAGCGCTCGCGGTCGTGAACCGGTTCGGAGGCGTTGTACTC
>NZ_JBOGDD010000968.1:0-8952 GCF_050701675.1 Mycobacterium sp.
GATGTACACCTCGGGATGACCGAAGAACCAGAAGAGGTGTTGCCACAACAGCACACCACCGTTGGCCGGGTCGTAGATGTGCGCGCCGAGGTGGCGGTCGGCGGCGAGGCCGAACAGCGCCGCGGTCAGCAGCGGGAAGGCCAGCAGCACCAGGATCGACGTCACCAGGATGTTCCAGGTGAAGATCGGCATCCGGAACATCGTCATGCCGGGGGCCCGCATGCAGACCACCGTCGTCACCATGTTCACGCCGCCGAGGATGGTGCCCAACCCGGCAACGGCCAGACCCATGATCCACAGGTCGCCACCCGCTCCGGGCGAGTGGATGGCATCGGTCAGCGGGGAGTACGCGGTCCAGCCGAAGTCAGCGGCGCCACCCGGGGTGATGAAGCCGGCGATGGCGATCAACGCGCCGAACAGGAACAGCCAGAAGGAGAACGCGTTCAGACGCGGGAACGCCACGTCGGGCGCGCCGATCTGCAGCGGAAGCACGAGGTTGGCGAAGCCGAACACGATCGGGGTCGCATAGAACAGCAGCATCACCGTGCCGTGCATGGTGAACAGCTGGTTGTACTGCTCGTTGCTCAGGAACTGAAGGCCGGGCATGGCCAACTCGGCGCGCATGAGCAACGCCATCAACCCGCCGACGAAGAAGAACACGAAGCAGGTGACGCAGTACATGATGCCGATCAACTTGTGATCGGTGGTGGTCACCAGCTTGTAGATCAGGTTGCCCTTGGGGCCCAGCCGTGCCGGGAACGGACGACGTGCCTCGAGTTCTCCGATTGGGGGCGCTTCGGCTACCAACAGGTCCTCCCTGGGTTGTTTCTGGCCGGGGTTCGACAGGGGCGTACCCGCGGGCACGTCCTGAATCTTATCCCCCGGCAAGGTGTGAAGCGCTATGGGTCCTACAAACTGTCGTAATTGGTGAGATCCCTTCAGATGACCGTGCCTGACCAGCCTGGACGGCCGAGATGTTGACGGAGGGTAGGCGCGCAGCGACCCGGGAAATGTGACGGCGCGCTGGAGCGCAGCGACCCGGGATGTTGGTACCGTCGGCGACGTGCCGTTCCTCAGCTCGCGGATGGGTCCGATCGCCGCGGCCGCGGCCGCGATCACGGCGCTTTCGGTGACGTTGGCCACCGGCTGCGGCGGGTCGACGCAGCAGTCCAGCGATCCGGATGCCATGAACTCGCCGGTGACCAGCACCACGAAGATCGCCGGCGCGGGCGTGCTGGGCAATGAGCGGCGCCCCGACGAGTCCTGCGCACCGGAGCCGGCCCAGCTCGACGAGGGCCCGCCGACGCGCGAGGTGCACCACGCGGCGGGCAGCACCGAGGTCCCCGCGGATCCGCAGCGCATCGTGGTGCTCTCCGGTGACCAGCTCGACGCACTGTGCGCGCTGGGTCTGCAGTCGCGCATCGTGGCTGCAGCACTGCCGGATGGCACCCCCGACCATCCTGGGTCGCAGCCGTCGTATCTTGGCGCCGTCGTGCACGACGCCGCCCCGGCTGGGACTCGCACCAAGCCCGACGTGGCCGCCATCAAGGCCGCGAATCCCGACCTGATCCTCGGTTCGCAGGCTCTGACTCCGGAGGCGTACGGCGAGCTGTCGGGGATCGCCCCGACCGTGTTCACCGGGCCGCCAGGGCCGGGCTGGCAGGACACCCTGCGGACCGTCGGCGATGCCACCGGCCGCGCGGGTGCCGCCGACGGACTGATCGACGGGTTCAACGCCGACGCCGACAAGACGGGCATTCAGAACGACGGCGTCCACTTTCAGGCGTCGGTGGTGCAGCTGACGGAGAACACCCTGCGGATCTTCGGGACGGACGACTTCCCTGCCACCGTCCTCGCTGCGGCCCACGTGGACCGCCCCGCCACCCAGCGGTTCAAGGACAAGCCGTACGTCGAGGTGAGTACGTCGGAGGTGACGAAGTCGACGGACTTCTCGGCGGCCGACGGCGACCTCGTGTACCTGTCGTTCGACTCACCCGCCGCCAAGGCGCGGGCCGGCGACGTGCTCGAGAGCGACGCCTGGAAGAAGCTGTCGGCCACCCGTGACAACCGCGTGTTCGTGGTGAACAACGAGGTGTGGCAGACGGGCGAGGGCATCGTTGCGGCCCGTGGCGTGCTCGAGGACCTCCGTTACGTCAACGCACCGATCAACTGACGGCACAACCTATTCCATCCCTGTTCCACTCTCCCGTGCTACTCCACTCCCTGCAACGCCTGCTGACCGAACTGGTTCAGCTGCAGCGATCCGTCGGGCAGCACCAGCTCACCGCTGTCGAGGCGGTTGCGCAGGTAGGCGAAGCTCTGTGCGGTCTGGGCGAAGAGATGCTCACCGGCCCGCAGGGTGGGCCGTGTCCTGCCGTCGCCAGCGGTGAACTGCGGCAGCGGCTTCACCTCGGTGTCGTAGTCGACGTTAAAGAACAACGGGAACGAGTACCGCTCCTCGACGACCCTGCGTACGCGGTGGCTGGTGGCGACGAATGCGCCGTTCGTCCACAGTTCCAGCAGGTCGCCGATGTTGACGACGAAGGCGCCAGCGACGGGTGGGACGTCGATCCATTGGCCCGCGCCGTTGAGCACCTCCAGACCCGGCGCCGTCGGCTTGAGCAGCGTGAAACACTCGTAGTCGGTGTGCGCACCGATGCCCAGTCCGTCCCTGGCATCCGGGTTGTAGGGGTAGTGGACCAGCCGCAGTTGGCTCGGAGTCTTGGTGGCGTGCCGGGAGAACACGTCGGGGTCCTCGTCCAGCGCGACCGCGAATGCGCGCAGCAGCAGGTGCCCGACTTCGAGGACCGCGTCGTAGTAGTCGGTCACCGCATCGGCGAAGTCGGGCAGGTCCGGCCAGGTGTTCGGCCCGAGCATCGGGTTGCCCGCCAGGTAATCGGGATCGTCCGCGGGCAGGTCCAGCGCGGTGTCGAACGCCTCCTTGAGGTCGGGAGTGCCGTTCTCCACCCCCTCCTCCCCCACCGGAACATAGCCGCGATGGCAGCGCGACAGCCCGATGTAACTGCGCATCTTCTCCTCGACCGGCAGGGCGAAGAACTGCTTGGTCGCCGCCAGCATGCGTTCGAAGCGCGCCTCGTCGATGCCGGATCCGGTGACGTAGAGGAAGCCGACCTCGCGGGCGGCCCGACCGATCTCGCCGGCGACCCGCTCGCGCTCGGCCGGGTCGACCGATCGCAGCCCACTGATGTCGACGATCGGCACCGAGGTGAACGACGTTGCACTGCTCATGGATTCACATTTCCTTCGCTTCCTTCGACGCTCCAGCGCACGCCGTTGGCCTGACATTCGTTGTCGGACAGCTTGATTGCAAGTTCGTTCCACTGCGGCCCGCCGACCGCGCCGATCAGCACGGTAGCGCCACCCGCCCACCCGAACATCCCTCCGACGCGCACCAGAAGGCCGTTGCCGCCATCTGGTGCGCGCAGGAAGACCGCACCGCTTGGCCCCGGCGGACCCTCGTCGCGAACCCAGTGCTCGACGTAGTCCGCGTGCACACCCGTCTCGACGAGCGCCTCGCCGTCCCAGTGCATCGTCCCGGCGTCCGGGAACGGCCCCGGCGGTTCGAGGTCGACGTCGCGATGCCATTCGAAGACGTCACCGCTCTGCTGGAGGCGCCCTGCGAAGCCGCGGGAGTCGACGTAGGCGGTGATGCCCTGCAGCCACAGCACACCGGCACCGGTGTCCCGCGATCCGTCGGCGTCAATCAGCAGGCAGCGGCGCCACAGACCGGCGCAGTCGGCGATCTCGGGTGCGGTCATCTAGGTCGCGACCGGTCCGAAGCGTTCGTGGAAGTGGCTGGTCATCTCGGGCCACACGTGCGGATCATGGCCGGGTATCAGGGGATATCCCTTGTCCCGTGCGAGCTTCTTGAGCCGGCGAATCGGTTCGATGGTGTCCTCCGGCTCGACGTCGATGAAGCCGCCGATCGCCAGCTCACCGTCGATGTTCTCGGTCAGGTCGGCCGCATCGAAGGCGAAGACGAAACCGTCCCCACCGCTTGCCTCATCGAGTTCGACCACGAAGCTCTGGTGCCCCGGCGTGTGCCCGTACGTCGGCACCGCCGTGATTCCAGGTGCGATCTCGGCCTCTCCGTCGGCGAGGCGCCAGTCGATGCTGGGATCGTCGAAGTCGACCCGGAAGATCGCATGCCGTTCCGGCTCTGGGTGATTGGACAGCCCGTACTCGAGCTCGCGCCGCTGCGCGTGCACCGGGATCTTGCCCGCGAACAGCTTCAGGCCGCCGGCATGGTCGGTGTGCAGGTGTGACACCGCGACGAGGTGGATGTCGTCGACGTCGATCCCGATGTCGAACAGCGACTCCTCGATCGGCTCACCGGGACCCGGCAGCAACGGCTGGTACTCCACCGAGGGGTAGTACCGCCTGCGCAGCGCGGGATCACGGATGAGCGCCGTGTTGAACCCGGTGTCGAGCAGCACCCAGCCGCCGTCGGTCTGCAGCAGGACGCCAGGGACCGGTTCACGCATCCGCAACTCCGGCGAACTGCCATGCACTGAGACGGATTTCGGCAGATCCTCCCACCCGAGTGTGAGCAGGACGATCCTGCGGACGCCGCTCTTGCGCACCAGCCCCGTCATCAGCCGACCGAGAGCGCGGCCAGCCGAAGCGAGTTCGGGTTGGTGACGACGTGGGCCTGCTCGACGCCTTTGAGCCACGGCTGGGCGACCATGAAGTCGTTGACGTCGGCGATGTTCAGCCAGCAGCCCGTCTGCACGGCCTCCTCGCCCGCCTGCGAGAACGCCTGGGGCGAACCGTCGGGCAGACCCTTGGCCAGCGCATCGGTGACCGGTGGTGCGGAGCAGCCCAGGTAGTTCAGACCACCGCTGGGATCCCAGGAGATGTGCCCCCACGTGTAGGGCGACGGGGCATCCGGCCACGCCAGGGCGGCGAAGATGTCTGGCGCGGACTGCCCGTCGGTGCCGATCCAGGCGAAGGTCTCCGACGTCGGGTACGCCTGCACCTTGGCGGTCAGACCCGCCGCGGCGAGCTGGGTCTGGATCAGGTTGCTCACCAACTGGTTGTCGGGATTGCTCGAGTCGTATCCGATGGTGACGGCCTTCTGATCCGCGGACAGGCTGCCCGCGAGCGCGGTGAGGACCGAAGGATCGTGCGGCACGGACTGCTTCCCGAACTCCGCAGCCATCATGTTGGGCGGGTAGATCTGTGCTCCAGCCTTGCCGCGCCCGAAGTACGTCTGCTTGACGAGCTCGTCGACGTCGATGGCCTGCATGACGGCGTTGCGATTCTTGGCATCGGTCATCATCCCCTTGTGCGGGTTGATGTAGAGGTAATTCGACATCATCGTCGGCAGCGAGTAGTTCGCGTAGGACTTGTTGTCCAGATACGACTGCACCGCCGAGGACGGCAGGTCGTGCAGGATCGCCGCGACCTGCCCGTTGTTGAACTGCAGTTGCTGAGCCGAGACGTCGGTGATGACGGGGATCTCGACCTTCTGGAAGTACGGCTTCGCGCCCCAGTAGTCACCGAATGCGTCCAGCGCATAACGGGATCCGACCTCGGCGGCCGTCAGCGTGAACGGTCCGGTGCCCAGATCGTGGCTGGTCAGATACCCCTGTGCGTTGTCGGTGCCCGCGTTCTTCTTCAGGCCCTCGGGGCTGAGCATCCGCGGTCCGTACGGGCACGCCAGGTAGTCGAGGAATGCCGAGTTCGGGGCCTTCAGCGTGATGGTGACGCCGTAGTCACCCTGGGTGGTGACCGAATCGACGTCCGTGACCATGTAGGCGGGTCCCTGGTTGACCGCGACCCGACGATCGAACGATGCCCTCACGGCTGCCGAGGTGAACGGCGTGCCGTCGTGGAACTTGACGCCTTCGCGGAGTTTGAACGTGAACACCCTGTTGTCCGGCGACGCCGTCCACTCGGTCGCCAGGAGCGGTTCCAGCTCGGGCTTGTCGGTGCCCGCCTTGTACTGCAGCAGACCCTCGTAGGTGTTGGTGGTCAGCAGCAGACCCTGTCCCGCATAGAAGATGTCGGGGTCCGGCGGCTGCCCAGGGTCCTGCAGGAAGGACAGGTGCAGCACCTTGTCGGTCGGCGCGGCGCTCGGTGTGCCGCCGCCGGAACCCGAACCGCCGCAGGCACTCAGCGCCAGCACGGCTACCGCGGCGACGGCGGAGATGACGCGAAGTCTCTTGGTCATCGTGCTGCTCCTTCGAGGACGGGCGCGGGAGTGGAGGCGAGCTCGCTGCCGGAGTCGCCCCGGCGACGACATTCATCGAAAGCCTCGAGGATCTCGTCGGTGGTGCGCAGCGCGCCGGTCTGCAGATACTCCATGGCGTCCAGCGCCGCGTCGTGGCGGTACTGCGACGAACCTCCCACGCAATCGGTGACCACCCGCACGTAGTAGTCGCGCTGGTGCGCGTCGGCGAACGTGTAGTGCACGCAGACGTCGGTGAGGCCGCCGACGAGGATCAGGGTCGATGCCTTCAGCCCGCGCAGCACGATGTCGAATTCGGTGCCGATGAAACCGGAGTAGCGCCGTTTGACGATGTGGAACTCCTGCCGGGAGCCGTCGAGGATGGGCTGCAGCGACGGTTCGAGCTCCGTGCCAGCCCGCCCCTCGACGCAGTGCTCGCCCTCGACACCGTCGAGTTCGCGGCCGAAGTCGACGCCGCTGGGCCGGTGCACCTCCTGGAAGAACACCACCGGGATGTCTGCGGCTCGCGCGGCAGCGAGCAGTCGTTCGACTCGTGCGACGCGTTCGGCGTTTCCCTCCATGACGGGGATACCGGCCTCCTCGGCCGTCATTCCGCCACCGGTTTGCATATCGACGACGACGAACACCGGATTGCCCACGATGAGTGGCTGTTTCGGCACCTAACCTCCTGTTGTAGCGATGCGTGGATCGGCGGCGGCCTGCAGAAGGTCCACTGCCATGTTGATGAAGACGTAGAGGGCGCCGAGCATCAGCGTGACCCCGGCGATCGCGGGGAAGTCGGCGACGGGGATGCTCTGGGCGATGTACTGCCCGATCCCCGGCCAGCCGAACACCTGCTCGACCACCAGCACGCCCGAGAACATCAGTCCCACTTGCAAACCCGTCATCGACAGCGACGAGCCAACGGAATTACGCAGGACGTGACCCGCCAGTATCCTGCCCTCCGACAACCCCTTGGCGCGGGCCGTCCTGGCGTAGTCGCTGTCGATGTCGCCGAGCAGGCTGCTTCGGAGCACGCGGCCGATTGCGACGGCCGGACCGATCGCGATGACGAGCGCGGGCAGGATCAGGTGATGCAGGGCATCGCCAACCACGTCGAAGCGCCCGTGCAGCAGCCCGTCGACGGTCAGCAGCCCCGTCGGCCCGGTTGGCGGATCGGCGATGGCGATGCGCCCGTTGGCCGGTACCCAGCCCAGCTGCTGATAGAAGACGATCAAGCCAAGGATGCCGAGCAGAAACATGGGAGCCGACGAACCGGTGAACAAGACCGCCCGCAGAACGCTTGCGCCAGGCCACTTCAGCGTCGTGCTGAACGCCAGCACGACGGCGAGCACCAGCGCGATCGCCAGCCCGTACAGCGCGAGTTCCAGGGTGGCGGGAAAGAAGGTGCCGAGATCCGACGCCACGCCATGGCGGGTGCGGTACGACGTCCCGAGGTCACCCGTGACGGCGCCGGAGAGGTAGTGCCAGAACTGCACCAGGATGGGCTCGTTCAGCCCGAGCGCCTCGCGCCGGGCGGCGACCGCCGACGCCGAGGCCTGTGCTCCGAGCTGCGCCTTGACGGGATCCAGCGGCGAAATGTGTTGCAGCAGGAACATCACGCCGGTCAGTGCGATCAGGATCGCGGCCATCGCGCCCAGCCTGGACGCCACATAGATCTTCATCGAACGCTCCAAGGTCCGTGTATCGATGCCGCGCCCAACGTGAGGCCACTGCGAGAATCCGGGCTCGAAGTCGCCGTGGGCTCACGCTCGGCACGACGCGAGATTCCGAGCGCGACCACTAGCTCGTCTTCATCAGGTTGCGCAGGCTGTCGCCTGCGATGTTTCCGATCAGCGCCAGCACCAGCACGCCGAGACCTGGCATGACGGGGATCCACCACTGCTGCAGGAAGTAACTCAGGTTGCGGGCGGAGTCGGCGCCCAGTTCCGCCGCAGGGGCCGACTGCCCGAGGCCGAGGAACGACAGTGCCGCCAGGGTCAGGATCAGCGTGCCGATGTCGAGGCTGGCGGCCACCAACGCATTCGGCACCGCGCCGGGCAGCAGATGGCGCCCTGCCAGCCGAATACGGCTCACCCCGGCGAGTTTCGCCGCTTCAACGTGTGGTCGTGCCGCGAGCCGGGCCACCTCCCCGCGCACCAATCGCGCATAGAAGGGCCACCAGACGATCGACACGGCGACGAGGGTGTGCACGAAGCCGGGCCCAAGGGCGGCGACCACCGCGATGGCCAGCACCGGTGCGGGCAATGACAGGAACGCGTCGGTGATCCGCATGAGCACCGAGTCGACCCAACCGCCCGTCGCGCCTGCGATCAGGCCGACCAGTCCCCCGATCAGCAGACCGATCGCGACCACCGCCAGGGCCGCGAACCAGCTGGAGCGCACGCCGTAGAGCACGCGCGAGAAGATGTCGCGGCCGATGCTGTCGCTTCCGAGCAGGAATCCGTTCTTACCTGGCGCCTGCAGCGGCATCCCGACGGGAAGCAGCGGATCGTGTGGCGCCAGCAACGGCACCGCGATCGCGATCACGGTTACCACGAACACCAGCGAGAATCCGAGCCAGTTGAGCACCGCCGAACGTGATTGCGGCAGCGACAACACGCGTCGTCCACGGCCGCGGACACGTGAAGGTGCGGCTACCGCGACCGCCATCAGCTTGCCCGCCTCTCGATGCACGCCACCTGGTGTGGGTTTCCTGGGAATCCCTCGAGGCGCACGTCCAGTTGTGAGCCGCCGCA
>NZ_JBOGDD010000969.1:0-3710 GCF_050701675.1 Mycobacterium sp.
TTCGCCTTCTACAACACCTTCGACGAGATCGACGTCTTCCTCGACGCCGTCCGCCGCATCGCCGACGGTTCGGCGAAGTAACGAGCTGGCGCCGAATCACGTTGCGCGTCAAGCGCCGAAAGTACGCTTGTTGCACGCGAATCCCGAGTAACGCCGCCAACAAGCGTGCACTCGGCGAGTGGACGGGTGATCATCGTCAGGTGACTACCCCCCAACCCCATCGCACCGACACCACCGCAGGCCTGTCTGCGATCACGCCCAAACTGGACGCCCTCGCCAAGAAGCTCGACGTGAAGTCCGTCCTGGTGATGCGCTCCGAGGCCGACTCGATGGTCGTCGCCGCCACCGCCGGTGAGGCCACCAAGCACTACACCGTCGGAGCGGCGGGCAAGAAGGCAGGCGACGACGGGCACCGGGTTCCGCTGTACTGCGAGCGCGTCGTGGACGCGGACTCCGAACTGTTCGTTCGCGACTCGCGCGAGGACGCGACGTTCGCAGGCAACGAGGACGAGACGGAATTCGGCCTGCACAACTACCTGGGCCTCGCGGTCCACGACGCCGATGGCGCCGTCGTCGGGACGGTGTGCGTACTGGACGACGCCGCGCGCGACTACACCGACGAGCAACGCGCGGAGCTTGGCCGCCTGCGGGCCGAGGTGGAGACCATCGTCCGCGAGGACGGCAACGCGCTGGGCTGAGTCACGCCCGCACGGGCACCGACAGCGGCTCCGAGATCTTGTCGGCCAGCGAGTTGTCGGTGAACGCGCCGCGGTACTTCGCAGCGGGATGCGTCTCGGGCAGCCGGTCGGCGCCTCCGCCGGACAGCTTGTGCCGCAACGTTCCCGACTTGTCGGCGCTGAGCAAGCCACGCCTACGCAGTTCGGGGAAGAGCTGCTCCGCGATGTCCTTGAACGTCCCCGGTCTCACGGCGTGGAACACGTTCACACCGTCGATGCCCGCATCGCGCCACTCCTCGAGCTTGTCGGCGACCTCAACCGGTGATCCCACGATCCGGCTGCTGCGTTCGAACGCCCGACCCAGGTCGGCGATGGTGGGTTCGGCGGAACCCGCGGCCTCCCGCGCCCACCGGACCCAGCCCTGGATACCGCGGAACTCGCCGAGATCCGACAGGGGCGTGTCAAGGGGCAGCGCGCCCGCGTCGATCCCTGCGTCACCGAGGATGTGGCACAGCACGCCTTCGAGGGACACCAACTCCTCCATCCGCGCTTCCTTCTCCCTTGCCTCGTCTGCGGTGCGACCCACGATCAGCGACAGCCCCTGGAAGAACTTCACGTCATACGGGTCACGCCCGTAACCGGCTGCCAGCTCGCGGGTTTCGTTGATCAGCCCGCGGGCCGACTCGGGATCGGGGCTGGAGATGAAGACACCCTCGGCGTTGCGCGCCGAGAAGCGCTGACCGACCGGCGACGCACCCGCCTGGAACAACACCGGGGTGCGTTGCGGCGAGGGCGTGACGAAGTGCGGCCCCTCCACCGAGTAGTGCGGGCCGACGTGGTTGATCTTGTGGATCTTCGTCGGATCGGAGTACACCCCGGCCTGCTTGTCCACCCGCAGGGCGTCCTCGTCCCAGGAGCCCTCCCACAGCTTGTACGCCACGTCGACGTACTCTTCGGCGATCTCGTAGCGCAGGTCGTGTTCGACGAGCTTGTCGTGCCCGAAGTTGCGATAGGTGTTGTCGGAGAAACTGGTGACGATGTTCCAGCCGACTCGGCCCTCCGTGTAGTGGTCGAGCGTCGAGATGCGGCGGGCGAAGTCGAACGGCAGGCTCTGGGCAATCGAGCTGGTGTACACCAGTCCCAGATTCTCGGTGGCGGTGGCCAGCGCCGAGATCAGCACCGACGGGTCATTGGTCGGGATCTGCATGCCCTGCTCGGCGACCAGCTCGTAGGACCCGTTCCACGGCGAGCGCAGTCCGGTGACGTCGGCGAAGAACATTTGGTCGTAACCCGCCTGGTCCAGGTAGCGGGCGAGTTCAACCCAGTGCTTCAGCGAGTTGATCTCGTGGTTCGCCGCGTGCGGATCCCGCCACAATCCGTGGATCACGTGCGATGGCGTGTTCATCACGAATGCGGAGAAGTACAACGGACGGTTCGCAGCTGGTGCGGGCATGGTCGACCTAACGGGTTGCGGAGGTCACGGTGTGGACCGTCGTCGACGTCGGCGGCACCGTCGGCCTAGTGCGAGAAGAGGATTCCACCGATGACGATGGCCACGAGGCCAAGGGCCAGAGCGATCCACGGCCACCACGCGCTGACCGTGTCGCGGTGGTGCTCGGCTTCGGTCATGGCACCTCGAACCCTAGGGCGCGGCGCGCGCTCACGCCCGCACCGACGGTGCCGCTCCCCCACCACGACGCACCCGTGCGACGCCGGCGCCAGGTCGGAATGGATTGGCGACCGGCGACTTTCACGGCCACGACGGCGATGGACGATTCGGTGAATAGTTGGAATCACCGTGGTTCCAAGCGGCGGAGGCGTTACCCTCCGGCCGCGTTCGCGACGAGCGCATCGACCACGTCGACGGCCTCTTGTTCGATTCCGAAGGCGCACGCGAGCGCCTCGATCGAGACGTTCGCCACCGACGTCAGGGCGTGTTGGCACTCCCATCCGTCGGAGTCCTCCTGCGCGACGACCTGGGTGACCACGCCGTCCCGAACGGACACGTTCTCGATCAGCCAGATCGAGCTCGTCGTCTGGTCGTCGACGGCCACCGAGAACCCGCTGCAGTCTCGCCACGAGGACGTGGCGGCGGCGACGAAGTCCTTGGCCAGCTTCTCCGTCGGATAGAGCACGACGGTCTGCTCGATCCAGTGTTGGTTGGCGTCTCCCGGCTCGTGCGCAACCTGATCGCGCACCGCGGTCCAGTTGCTGGACCTGTACACGAGATCCTCGGCCCCGAAGATCGAGCCGAGGCAGTCCGGATCGGAGACAGCCTCGGCGTTGTCGGACATCTCCTGATTGTCGACGACGACCTTCAACTCCGTGGCCCCGACGATGCCGTTGAGCTGCCCGACACTCAGCATCACGTCGTCGAGTTGGGACTCTTGGAGTGGCCGGACGTCAGTCGGCGCGGCATCCGCATCGCGGACGGCGATTCCCCGGACGGTGGTGGTGCAACCGGACGACGCGGCAACGGCTATCGCGACGGCCAACGCGGCGCCTGCAAGCCGACGCATCGAGGGTTACTTCTTCGGTTTGTCACTGGCGGCGTCGGCCGACAGCGCAGCGACGAAGGCTTCCTGCGGAACCTCGACCCGACCGATGGTCTTCATCCGCTTCTTGCCCTCCTTCTGCTTCTCCAGCAGCTTGCGCTTGCGGGTGATGTCACCGCCATAGCACTTGCTCAGCACGTCCTTGCGGATCGCCCGAATATTCTCGCGGGCAATGATTCTCGACCCGATCGCCGCTTGAATCGGCACCTCGAACTGCTGGCGCGGAATGAGTTCCTTCAGCTTGGTGGTCATCTTGTTGCCGTAGGCGGCGGCGCCATCCTTGTGCACGATCGCGCTGAATGCGTCCACCGGCTCGCCCTGGAGCAGGATGTCGACCTTCACCAGGTCCGCCTCCTGCTCGCCCGCCTCCTCGTAGTCGAGGCTGGCGTAACCGCGGGTACGCGACTTCAGCGAGTCGAAGAAGTCGAAGATGATCTCGCCCAACGGCATCGTGTAGCGAAGTTCGACGCGCTCCGGT
>NZ_JBOGDD010000970.1:0-1512 GCF_050701675.1 Mycobacterium sp.
CGCCCTAACCGATTCCTGCGCTGGCCGTTAGCTGTGCGGCCTTACGATGATTCTCGACTGTTGGAGACGGGGGTTCGCGTGGGTGTGCTTGACGGCTTCATATCGACGTGGTCGAACGCGCGCAGCACCTTCGGGCAGGGCACGCCCCCGGCAGGAGAGCAGTACGACAAGAGCGGACCATTGCGCGGCCTGCAGGCCAACGTTCAGTCCGCAGCACCAGGCCCTCACTGGAGCGGAACGGCCGCCGCGGCCTACGACACCGCCAACAACGACCACCAGGAAGTCATCGGCAAGCTAGCCAACCTCGATCAGCGTCTCGCCGCACAGGTCAACCAGTCCGCCCAGGTCGTCACCACCGGCCGCCAAAACCTCGACGCAGTACGCCAGTGGGTCCTCGACGCCGCCGCCAGCGTGCCCGCGGGCAAGAACCGCGAACAGATGCTCGTGCCGATCGTCCAGAAGGGCCTCAGCCAGCTGACCGAGATCGTCACCAAGTCCAACGGCGACCTCTCCGCCATTGGCGGCCAGGTCCGGACCATCGGCAACGAGTACCAGGCGCTGGGCATCCAGAAGTTCGCCGCAAAGGAAGGTCTCGGGGACGACACCCTCGGTGTCGTCGGTGAGGACGGGAAGAAGGAACTAAGCCCCGAGGACATGGAGGAGCTGACTCGCAAGGCGCTTGCGGGAGATCAGGAAGCGGCCGCAAAAGTCGACGAGCTTCTCAACGGCATCAACAACGATCAGTTGGGCCCGACCAGCAAGCAGCATCCCCTGACTCCTTTGCAGGCGGAACTCGTCGGTCAGATGCAGGCCCAGATGAAACCCATGTCGATGGACGACCTGAACGCGGCCCGCGACAGGCTCGGCACCAACAAGGACATCCTGTCCAACGCCATGCAAGTCATGAGCAACCCGAATGTGACCTTCCCAAGACACGACGGCGACGGAAGCCAGGTGGTTTCGGCCACCCCGGGCGGCCCGCTGCCGAACGACGGGGTGCTCCCGGGCGACACGGGCGCACTACCCGACGGCGTCCAGAACACCTTGAACCAACCAGGGGACTTCAGCGGGCCGCCGGGTTCCCAGGCCGGCTACCCGGGTTCCCAGCCAGTCGATTGGGAAGGCGCCGAACGGACCCGGGCCGCCAACGACATGAAGAACCTGGCTGACATCGTCGGCGACGGCGACTCGAGGTTCCAACAGGGCTCGCAACTCGATCGCGAGATGATGTCGAACGCGAAGGAATGGTTGGCCTCGCAGGACAGCCCAGACGGCAGGTCCCAGGAGCATTGGGGTGACGACGTCGTCGAGCGGGTGTTCGACACGGCCGGCCGCGACACGGTCGTGGACCACGACATGTTCACTACCGACAAGGACTTCATGCAGGACGTGTTGACCCACGAGTGGCAGGACAACGGTCAGTCTGCGCGCACCCTCACCGACTGGATTGACGACACGGCGTACTCGAACGATCCCGTCGTGAACGCGCGGGCAGGTGAAACGGCAAGCGCC
>NZ_JBOGDD010000971.1:0-2022 GCF_050701675.1 Mycobacterium sp.
AGACCACTGCGCCACTGGCGGAGACGTAGGGCTCGTACGGGTGACGGTTGCCGTCGATACCGAGATAGCCGGTGCAGTTCACGATCCAGCAACCCGGTTCGACCGTCTTCGTCGAGCCGCTGCGGAACACCAACTCGGTCGCGCCGTTGCGGTCGACGGCATCGACGAAGTAATCCATCACGACGTCATTGAGCCCCGCACGGATCGTGGTGTTCTCGGCCTTGGACAGCACACCGGCAACGAAGTTCGCTGCATCGGGCATGAGGTAGGTGCCGTACTTAGACCGAAACCATTGCTGGACCTCGGCCTCGTTGGTCCCGTCGAATCGACGGCTCATTTGAGCGCCCATGTCGATGGTGAGCGTGCCTGCCCACCACCGCCTCGACCCGGTGGGGAACATCTGGTCGCGCGTCGAGAAGAACGTTCCGCGACCGGCCACCAGGTTCACTTCGCGGCCGGGGCAATCCGTGATGAGTGCGTACGCGGTGTCCATTGCGGTCTTGCCGCCGCCGATGATCCAGACCGGAGTATCGCTGGATCGCATGTCACCCGACCGGACGTCGCAGTAATCGGGTGAGACCGACCGGATACCAGTGCTGGAGATCGCGAGTGGGTCGTTGGGCGTGACGCGAAGGCCATATGCCTTGATCAGGCGCTTCGCCTCGATCACCACCGCCTGGCCAGCTGAGGATCTGCAGGTGACGCGCACGATCCCGTCGGCTTCGTGGCTCGATTCATCGGCCGACTCGAAGGTCCAACCGAAGTACTCGTCAACCCGTACTCGCTCCTTGATCACGCTGAGGCAGTGTTCGAAGTGGTCGAGCACCTCGGCCTTCGTCGCCAGGTGGTCAGGGGGCTTGCCGAGAGTCCACTCGATGTTCCCTGCGGTGAACATCGGGTGCGGTTGGTGCAGGCGCACGTAGGAGTACGTGTCCACCCACATGCCGCCGACGCGGGCGCGACGGTCGACCAGGATCACCCGTTGATTCCTGGACAGGTAGCGGCTGGCGACGAACAGCGCGTTGAGTCCGGCGATACCGGCTCCGACGATGCAGACGTCGCAGCGCTGCACTGTGCCGTCTGGCGCCGTGACGGACGATGTTTGAAATGCGGACATCGGCGGACCCCCTGGCTAGATCGTATCGCCAGATAGGACGTCAGCTAGTGCGCTTCTGATCCGACCGCATCCGCGAGCGAGGCGAACCCGCCCTCGTGGAGGCGCCGGGCCAGGCCGTCGTGAATGTGCTTGGCCCACAACCCGCCGCCGTAGACGAATCCGGTGTAGCCCTGCAGCAGCGACGCCCCTGCGGTGATGCGCTCCCACGCGTCGTCGGCCGTCTCGATGCCTCCGGCACTGACCAGTACGAGGCGGTCGCCGACCCGTCGGTAGAGCCGGCGCAGCACCTCGGCGGATCGCCGAGCGACGGGCGGACCGGACACGCCTCCTGCGCCCAAACCGGCGACGCCTGGCGCCGCGAGACCGTCGCGCGAGACCGTGGTGTTGGTGGCGACGATGCCTGCCAACCCCAGTTCGACCGCGAGGTCGGCGATCTCGTCGACGTCCGAATCGGACAGGTCGGGTGCGATCTTCACCAGCACCGGTGTCGCGGTCTGCGCCATGACGGCGGCCAGGATCGGGCGTAGCGACTCGACGGCCTGCAGGTCGCGCAGCCCTGGAGTGTTCGGCGAGCTGACGTTGACCACCAGGAAGGCCGCCAGCGGACCCAGAAGGCGGGCACTCTCGGTGTAGTCGTCCTTCGCGCCTTCGGGTGGTGTGGTCTTCGTCTTGCCGATGTTGGCGCCGATGGGAACGTCGGAGGTGTGCCGGCTCAAGCGCATTGCCAGCTCACCCGCCCCGTGATTGTTGAAGCCCATCCGGTTGAGCAGCGCGCGGTCCTCGGGCAGCCGGAACATTCGCGGTTGCGAATTGCCCGGCTGGGCACGGGCCGTCACGGTGCCCACCTCGGCGTAGCCGAAACCCAGTGCGCCCCACGTCTTCAGGCCGGAGCCGTCCTTGTCGAA
>NZ_JBOGDD010000972.1:0-1863 GCF_050701675.1 Mycobacterium sp.
AAGCCAATCTGCGACAAGTGCAGGGTGATCCGTCGTCATCGGCGGGTCATGGTCATCTGCTCCGACCCGCGCCACAAGCAGCGTCAAGGCTGATTGAAAGCCGAAGCGCGACAACACAACTGAATGACGACTTCCCAGTACCACTGAGCGGATAGGCCGCTTGGCACGCCCGGCACGGAGGCCGGGCCCCGTTGAAGAGCCCTCGGGCTGGCGGGAACGGACTGGGAACAGACCTCCGCGACGAGAAGGAATCACTGCCTAATGGCACGTCTACTGGGCGTCGATCTCCCGCGTGACAAGCGCATGGAGATCGCGCTGACCTACATCTACGGCATCGGCCGTACCCGCTCCCAGGAGATCCTGTCGGCCACCGGCATCGACTTCGATCTGCGCACCAAGGACCTGACCGACGATCAGGTCTCGCAGTTGCGCGACTACATCGAAAGCAACGCCGACATCAAGGTCGAGGGTGACCTGCGCCGCGAGGTGCAGGCCGACATCCGCCGCAAGATCGAGATCGGCTGCTACCAGGGCCTGCGGCACCGCCGCGGTCTCCCGGTGCGTGGCCAGCGAACCAAGACCAACGCGCGCACCCGCAAGGGCCCGAAGCGCACCATCGCCGGCAAGAAGAAGGCCAGGTAAGTAAATGGCACCCACCAAGAAGACCGGCGCCGCGGGCCCCAAGAAGGGCCAGAAGACGCGTCGCAAGGAAAAGAAGAACGTCCCGCACGGCGCTGCTCACATCAAGAGCACGTTCAACAACACGATCGTGTCGATCACCGACCAGCAGGGCAACGTCATCGCCTGGGCATCGTCGGGTCACGTCGGCTTCAAGGGCTCGCGCAAGTCGACGCCCTTCGCCGCGCAGCTGGCCGCCGAGAACGCTGCCCGCAAGGCGCAGGAGCACGGCGTGAAGAAGGTCGACGTCTTCGTGAAGGGTCCGGGTTCGGGCCGCGAGACCGCGATTCGTTCATTGCAGGCAGCCGGCCTCGAGGTCGGCGCCATTTCCGACGTCACGCCGCAGCCGCACAACGGCTGCCGTCCGCCCAAGCGGCGCCGGGTCTAGAGGAGATTTAGAACATGGCTCGTTACACCGGACCCGTCACCCGCAAGTCGCGCCGCCTTGGCGTCGACCTGGTCGGCGGAGATCAGTCCTTCGAGAAGCGCCCCTACCCGCCCGGCCAGCACGGCCGCGCGCGGATCAAGGAGAGCGAATACCGTACGCAGCTGCAGGAGAAGCAGAAGGCTCGCTTCACCTACGGCGTCATGGAGAAGCAGTTCCGTCTCTACTACGAAGAGGCCAACCGCCACGCGGGCAAGACGGGTGAGAACCTGCTCCAGATCCTGGAGAGCCGTCTCGACAACGTCGTCTACCGCGCCGGGCTCGCCCGCACGCGCCGGATGGCACGCCAGCTGGTCAGCCACGGGCACTTCACCGTCAACGGCGTGAAGGTCGACATTCCCAGCTACCGGGTCTCGCAGTACGACATCATCGACATCCGCGAGAAGTCGCTGAACACGCTGCCGTTCGAGCTCTCCCGCCAGACGGCGGGCGATCGCCCGATCCCGGGCTGGCTGCAGGTCGTCGGGGAGCGCCAGCGCATCCTCGTCCACCAGCTTCCCGAGCGCGCACAGATCCAGGTGCCGCTCACCGAACAGCTGATCGTCGAGTTCTACTCGAAGTAATGCGTGTAGCGACCGACCGGTCGCTGCCACCAAACGGCATCAAATAGCGGATGCCGAGAAGGAGATAAAGAAACACAATGCTGATCTCTCAGCGCCCCACCCTGTCCGAAGAGAGCCTCGCCGAGAACCGGTCCAAGTTCGTCATCGAGCCCCTGGAGCCCGGATTCGGCTACACCC
>NZ_JBOGDD010000973.1:0-5227 GCF_050701675.1 Mycobacterium sp.
TCGTAGTACCGCACCGTGCTGAACTTGCCGTCCTCGATTTCGACGAGGATGACGCCCTGCAGGGTGAACCGCTGACCGTCGGGATCCTTCAGGTGCGCGCGGAACTCGAAGGCGGCCGACGACTCACCGTTGGTCCACTCACCCAGGAAGTCGATGGCGAGTTCGGGAAACGACCGGTAGAAGTCCTCGGTCAGCCGGCGGATGGCGTCGTGGCCCTGTTGCGGCGGTTGGCCGTACGCGTAGAACGTCGCGTCGGGCAGGAAGTGGTCCAGCAGGCCGTCGAGGTCGTGCCGACACTCGGCGTCCCAGGCGGACTCTTGGAGGGTGCGGGCAGCACTCATGGGGTTTCTCCTCTTGCGGCCGAAAGTCGTTGTCATTTAGTCCTGCGCCAGGATCGCCGAGAGCCGGGACGCGGCGGTGGCGCCGGTCAGCACCGCGCCCTCCATCCATCCGCGGAACGCGTGGGCGATGTCAGAACCGGCGAACACCAGGCGACCCTCGGTGGCCTCCAGTGCAGAGGCGTATTTCGACAGCAGCCCGGCCGGCGCCGCGCACCACGTCCCCTTGGCGTAGGGGTCGGCGAGCCAGTCATGGCCGTCGACCTTCAGCACGCCCGCCTCGGGGACGTAGCGACGGACGGCCGCCTCCATGTCGTCGCGGTCCAGGATGTCCAGCGGGCGCTCCTGCGTCGAGAAGCCGACGATGAGGTCGCCGCCCAGGCCGGTCTCGGCCGCCGGGAAGTCCGTGAAGAAGACGTCGATCGGCTCGTCATGGTCGCCGACCCCGAGGAGCTTCGGCGGCAGGTCCGTGACGAGTGCCCACAGCTTCTTGGCGGCGCCCGTCTGGCCGATCGCAGCGCCGGCAGCCTTCTCCGGCGACAGCGCCGGGGTGAACGTGACGTCGGTCAGACAGTTCAGCGGCAGGGCGATCACGGCGCCACGCGCGCGCAGCACCTCGCCACTGTGCGTGCGCACCTCGACATGCTCGGCCGTCTGCGTCACCGCCGCCACCGGCGTCGAAAGTCGCAGCGCGGCACCGGAGTCGTCCAGTATCCGCTGCAGCAGGTCGATCGTTCCCGCGGCGAAGCGGTGCGACGGCGTGTGCCCGAGCGCCAGGACGTCGTCGTTCAGATTCGGGATCCACGACATCAGGTGCAGCGCGGAGATCTGCGACTCGTGACAGCCGGTGTTCTCGCGGATCCAGCCGCCCACGAGCCCGCGCAGCGTCGCGGACAGCCCGAAGCCGTCGAGGTAGGAGTCGAGTGGGACGTCGAGGTCGGCCACGTCCTGCTGGTCCAGCGGCAGCGCCGAGTCGATCCGCCGCACCTGCACGAGGACCTCCTGGACCACCTGCTTGAGGGCTAACTCGTCGTCGCCGGTGAGCGGGCAGGCGGCGTGGCTGAGGACGCCGTCGAGCAGGGAGACATGGTGCTCGGGATGCGGGCTCTCCGAGAGCCGCACGCCGTAGCGCTCGACCTCCGCCATGAGCGCCGCGTTGCCCTCCGGGTCGACCCAGTTGCCGCCCAGCTCGATCGAGAATTCGGTGTCGGCGAAGGGCCGGTACCAGGCGCGGCCACCGATGCGGTCCCGCGCCTCGACGATCAGCACCCGCTTGCCGTCCTTCGCGAGATCGCGCGCGGCCGTCAGTCCCGCGAACCCCGCGCCGATCACCAACGCGTCGTAGGTCTCACCGTTCATCTATCGGTCCTTCCACCATTCTTGTCGTACGCAGTCGTGGTCAGCCCAGGCCGATCGGCAGGTGCAGCGGTGCCCCGCGGACCCCGGGATCACAGGCGGTCACCACCAGCGTGCCGAGGGACGCGAGCGCCAGGACGTCGAGCTCGGGCCCGGCGAACGCGAGGTTCGTCGGCGTCGGCGCGTACACGCCCGACCAGTCGTCGACGACGACGACGAGCGTGCCGTCCGGGGCCAGGCGGTACACGCGGTTGGGCTGCCAGCAGCCGATCCACAGGCCGCCGTCGGCGTCGAACGCGATGCCGTCCGGGACCACCCGGTCGAGAACGACGACCGGTTCCGGTTCGCCTCCGGAGAGCGGAATCCGCACGATCCGCGGCCACGTCGACTCGACGATGTATAGCCAGTCACCGTGCAGCGCAAGGCCGTTCGCGAAGTGCAGCCCTCCGAGCACCCGCTCGGTGGCGCCGTCGGGGTCGATCCGCACGATCCCCCCGCTCGACTGGCCCCAATCCCCAGAGTCCGACACCCACAGCCGGCCGTCGCCGTCGAAGACCGGGTAGTTCGGGTAACCAATCGCGGCACCGTACTGCCGGACGCGGCCGTCGGGCCCGATCTTCTGGATGCACCCATTGCCGACGTCACAGACGTACACGGCGCCCGCGCCGTCGAGTGCGAGGCCGAGCATGGAGCCGCCGGGCACGGTGCAGACCGTCTCGAAGGTTCCGCCCTCGAGCCCGAACCGGTAGAGCTGGCCGCCCTCGCCACCCGCGTAGAGCACCTGCTCGGCCGGGGACCAACACACGCCCTCCGGGTGCTGCAGGCCCTCGACCACGGTGCGCAACCCGGGTCCGACGACCGACGCAGGAACGCCGGTGGTCGTCTGCGCCGTGGAGGGCAGGAGCGAAGCGACCCGGAAAGTAGACCCAGCCGAGGGCCGGGTCACGACGCGACCTCGACGGTGGCCGCCGCCCGTCGCCAGCGGGCGAGACCCACAACCTGGTCGACGAGCAGGGCGAGCTGCGGCGCAGCGGCCACGATCGGGTCGACGTCGCCGACCGGGGTCGAGTTGATCGTGACGCCCAGTGGCGTCGGCCAGCCCCGCAACGCATGGACGGTCGACCGCAGCGCCGCGAGCGTTGTCGCCGTCGCCTGCCAACCGGCCGCGCAGACGATACAACCGATCGCGCGACCATCGAGGTAGGGCCGTTCGTCTTCGCGCAGCTCTTCCAGATGGTCCAGCGCGTTCTTGATGAGGCCCGACGGGCCGCCATGGAAACCGGGGCTGGCGACGATCACCCCATCAGCACGGCGGACGAGATCCAGCAGACGGTCGGCCTGCGGCCCGAGCGACCCGCGCTCGGGCGCGTACGACGGGAACTCCAGTTCATCGGCCAACAGGATGTCAGTCTGCGCGCCGGCACGCTCGGCGAGGTCCAGCGCGGCGCGCAGCGCACGCTCGGACGACGACCCCTGACGGGTCGTGCCGCCCAGACCGAGGATTCGAGGCTTCCATTCACGTTCCACGGCAATCATGCTTGCGGACTCCCGTGACCTGCACCACTAGCGCACTGCATCAACCTCGACCAGGTGCTTATCGCCCCGTACAAATCGGATGACACCTACGCGGTCCCGGCGAGCCGCTCCATCGCGAGCCGCGGGCTCGACAGAACGAGGGTTGCCCCCGGCGGCCGCGCAGCGGCGATCCGGGCCATCGAGGCCTGGGCGAGCACGACCACGTCGACCTCGGCAGCCAGGCGGTCGAGCTCCTCGGCGATGATCGCGTCGTGTCGCGCGCCATCGCCGCGGCCCAGTGCGGCGAACGCGCCATCGCAGACCCGCGAGACGACCGTGACGGCTCGGCCGGCCTCGCGCGCGGCGGCCTCGACGACATTGGCGGTCGGGGCGAGCGTCGTCGGCAACGTGGCAAGCACGCCAACGCATGCCCCGAGCGTGACGGCGCGTTCGGCCATGGCGCGGTCGACCCGCACGACGGGGACGACAGCCTCCGGCGCGATCTCGTCCACCACGTCGCCAACCGACGAGCAGGTCACGAGCACGGCGTCGACGCCGAAACCGGCGAGCGCGGCGACGTGGCCGCGCAGCCGGTCGCGCGTCATGTCGTCGACCGCGCCATCGCGCATCGTCCGCTTGAGGAGGAGCTCGTCGGCGATGACGGTCGTCTCGACCCCGGGGAGCAGTTCACCGGCGAGCTCGGCGAATATCGGTGCGAGCTGGGAGACGGTGTGGATGATGCCGAGCCTCTGCATGGGGATCTCCGTTCTTGGGTATCAGTAGCACTCGGCGAGCAGTCCGCCGTCGACGACGAGCGCCTCACCCGTGACGAAGGACGCGTCGTCCGAGGCGAGGAAGAGCACGGCCCTGGCGACCTCGCGCGGCTGGCCGATCCGGCCGAGCGGGTACTCGCCCTCGGCCTGCGCGCGCAGGGCGGCCGGATCCTCGGCCGCGGCGAAGTACGCTTCGACCATTTCGGTCTGAATGTCGCCGGGGCACACCGCGTTACAGCGGATCTTCTCGCGCCCGTACTTCACCGCCGCCGACTTGGTCAGCGCGAGCACCCCACCCTTGGCGGCGCCGTAAGCGGCGAGCATGGGATCTCCGGTCAGGGCGAGCACGGAGGAGACATTGACGATCGCGCCACCGCCCGCGCCACGCATCACGCGGATCGCGTGCTTGCAGCCGAAGAACGGGCCCTTCAGGTTGACGCCGAGGACGCGGTCGAGCTGTTCCTCTGTCGTGTCGGCCAGCTCCTGCTCGACCTGGATCGCGGCGTTGTTGACCATGACGTCGAGCCGACCGAACCGCTGCACCGCGTCGTCGACGAGCGCCTCGACCTCGGCCTCCTTGGAGACGTCGGTGTGGCGGTAGACGCCGATGCCCTGCATCACGGCCGCACCAGCCTCGTCGTTGACATCGCAGCCGAGGACCTGCGCACCCTCAGCTGCGAACTCCCGCGCCAGTGCGCTCCCGAGACCGGAAGCGACCCCCGTGACGATCACACTGCGGCCTTCGAACGTGCCCATGACTGTTTCCCCTCATTGGTCGTCTTCCCTCATTGGTCGTCTGAGGCAGTCTGCCCATCCGAGTCGTCGCTGCCCACTGTGCCGCGGCATGACGCGTACACCGCGGGTCATATGCGCAGACAAGCGCCGCTATCTACGTGGCGCGGGAGAGCGCGAGCGCCCGGAGCGCGAACCAGAGCTCGCTCACGTCGCCGGTGGACCGCATCGAGCGGCCCGTCAGCTCCTGGATCCGGGTAATCCGGTAGTTGACGGTCTGGGTGTGGATGAAGAGCAGTTCGCTGGCCCGGCTCGGCGAGCGATCGCACTCCAGATACACCTGGAGAGTCTTGATCAGCTCGCTGCCCTGCTCTCGGTCGTACTCGATGAGCGGGCCCAACACACGGTCGGCGGCCAGCTTGGACTCCGCGAGCGTTCGCGGGAGGAAGGACGGACTGCTGTCGCCGTAGAGTGCGAGCGCCGAGCCGTCCGGGCTGACGGTCTCCAGCGCCC
>NZ_JBOGDD010000974.1:0-4337 GCF_050701675.1 Mycobacterium sp.
CCTTGACGTCGACCTTGAAGTAGCCCCCCTTGGCCGACAGGTACACCGCCCCGTCCCCATCCGCGACGATCGCGGTGGCCGGGCCGGGTAGGGGCACCGTCGTGGAAGGCCCAGACACCGGGAACGTGGTGACGGCGGACGCGCCCGCGGGATCGAGTTCCAGCACGACCAATGACGACGTGGCCGGGTCGAACGCGGCGGCCACCCCGATGCCGGCGAGCGGCCGCACCGACCCTTGCGGCTGCCCAGCGACCGGCGGTGACACCGCGGCCACGGCGGGGGCGATCGTCGGGGGCGGCGTGTCGTCGTGTGTGGAAGTGCACCCGATCGGGGCAATCACCGTCACCATCACTAGGGCGCTGTGAGCAAGGCGACTCTTCAGTGTGGCGCGCGGTGGCAAAGGGTAACTCTCGACTGTGACGGTTGGAGGGCGATCGAATGGCCAGTCTAGGCACGTCCGGGCGTGGGCCCGACGGTATGGTTCCCGCATGACTCTGGCTGCGGACAACGACGTAGCGCGCGGGGAGTTCGACATCGAGGACATCTCCACTGGCATGCACGCCAGCGGATTCGGCAGGGTCGGAGACGGCAGGAGCTTCTCCTTCCGCGTCGATCGGCAGACGCTCTCGGTGGAGATCTACCGACCATGGCTCGCAGGACCGGTACCGCAGGCCGAGGAAGTCGTCGCCGCGGCCACGCGCAGCCTCGCCCACGTCGACGTCGAGGACGAGCGCAGCCTGGCCGCAGCCGTACGCGACACAGTTGCTGACGCGCAACCGGTCCCGCGCACGACTCGCTGACTCGACCCCACGGTACGGTCGTCGGCGTGACGGACGTGTCGTGGTTGCAGGTGATCGTGCTGTCCGTGGTGCAGGGCCTCACCGAATTCCTGCCGGTGTCCTCCTCCGGCCACCTGGCAATCGTGTCCGAGGTGTTCTTCGGGCGCGACGCAGGTGCCTCGTTCACCGCAGTCATTCAGATCGGCACCGAGATCGCCGTGTTGATCTACTTCGCCCGCGACATCGTGCGCATCGTCAGGGCATGGTTCGGCGGGCTCTTCGACAGGGCGAGGCGAACCCCCGACTACTGGCTGGGCTGGTGGGTGATCATCGGCACCATCCCGATCGGGGCGGCCGGGCTCGTCTTCAAGCACTACATCCGTGGCGACGTCCGCAACCTGTGGATCATCGCGACCGCCCTGATCGTCTTCTCGGCCGTCATCGCCGCCGCCGAGTACTACGGCAGGCAGACCCGGCCCATCGAGCAGTTCACGTGGCGCGACAGCATCGTCATCGGCGTGGCCCAGTGTCTCGCGCTGATCCCTGGAGTGTCCCGGTCGGGAGCGACCATCAGCGCGGGCCTGTTCCTCGGCCAGGAGCGAGCGGCCGCGGCACGGTTCGGCTTCCTGCTGGCGATCCCCGCCGTGCTCGCCTCAGGCCTGTTCTCGCTTCCCGACGCCTTCCACCCCGAAGGTGCGGGGATGAGCGCGACGGGACCGCAGTTGCTGGTCGGCACCATCATCGCCTTCGTGATCGGGTACGGGGCAGTCGCGTGGTTCCTGAAATTCCTGGTGAGGCACGGCATGTACTGGTTCGTCGGCTACCGGGTGGCCGTGGGCGTCATCGTGTTGATCCTGCTCGGCACGGGCGTGGTGAACGCGCAATGACATCTCCCACCCACGCCAAGGCCCGCCCGTGACGGTCATCCTGCTGCGGCACGGCCGCTCGACGTCGAACACGGCCCACACGCTGGCAGGGCGCTCCGAAGGCGTCGACCTCGACGACAAGGGTCGCGAGCAGGCCGAGTCGGTGATCGGCAGGCTCGGCGACCTGCCCGTCAAGGCGATCGTGCGCTCACCGCTGTTGCGCTGTGAGCGAACGGTGGAACCGCTCGCTACCGCCCTCGGGCTGAAACCCGTGGTGGACGAACGGCTCTCGGAGGTCGACTACGGCGCCTGGACCGGCCGCAAGATCGGCGATCTGGTCAAGGAGCCGCTGTGGGCGGTGGTGCAGCAGCAGCCCAGCGCCGCGGTGTTCCCCGACGGCGAGGGCCTGGCTCAGGTCCAGGCGAGGGCGGTGTCGGCCGTCCGCGAACACGATCGCACGCTCGCCGAGGAAAACGACGGTGACGTGCTGTGGGTCGCCTGCACGCACGGCGACGTGATCAAGGCGATCATCGCCGATGCCCTGGGCACCCACCTGGACAGCTTCCAGCGGATCACCGCCGACCCGGCGTCGATGAGTGTGATCCGCTACACGGCGGTGCGGCCGTTCGTCCTTCACGTCAACCACACCGGTCCCGCCCTGACCGCGGCTCTTCTGGCGAAACCGGAACCCTCTGGCGACGCGGTGGTCGGCGGTAGCACCGACTGAACGGACCAGAAGCGACGGCCGCGCCGACGTTCGAATTACGGCTGCGGTGGTAATACCGGTATTTTGGGAGGCGTCATGACCCGTTCGATTCACGTCTTCCGTTCACCCGACCGCTTCGTGGCCGGGACCGTTGGGCAGCCAGGCGACCGCACGTTTTACCTTCAGGCCGTCCACGACGAACGGGTCGTGTCGGTGATTCTCGAGAAGCAGCAGGTGGCGGTGCTCGCCGAGCGGATCGCCGCGCTGCTGCTGGAGATCAATCGTCGATTCGGCACCCCGGTGCCGCCCGAGACGGTCCAGATCGACGATCTCAGCCCGCTGATCATGCCCGTCGATGCGGAATTCCGCGTCGGCACGATGGGCCTTGGCTGGGACTCGGAGGCAGAGACCGTCGTCGTCGAACTGCTCGCGGTGTCCGAAACCGAGTTCGACGCCTCCGTGGTGCTCGATGATGCCGAGGACGGACCCGACGCCGTGCGCGTCTTCCTGAGCCCAGAGTCGGCCAGGGAATTCGCTGCCCGCTCCAACCGGGTCATCTCCGCCGGCCGGCCCCCGTGTCCGCTGTGCGACGAACCCTTGGATCCCGAAGGGCACATCTGCGTGCGCACCAACGGTTATCGACGAGGCGCACTGGCCGGATCCGACGATGACGCCGATACCTGAGGGCTACGAGCACCCGGAAGGCCACCACGAAGGCGACCAGGACGAGGTGTTGCGCTGCGGCGAACTGACCGTCATCGGGCGCATCCGCTCCGCAAGCAACGCGACGTTCCTGTGCGAGGCGCATCTTGGGGACCGTCAGGCGCACTGCGTGTACAAACCGGTCGCCGGCGAGGCCCCGCTGTGGGACTTCCCTGACGGCACGCTGGCAGGGCGTGAACTAGGCGCGTATCTCGTCTCGGCGACGTTGGGCTGGAACGTCGTGCCCTACACCGTGCTTCGTGATGGCCCTGCGGGCATCGGCATGGTGCAGCGGTGGGTCGATCAGCCCGGCGACGCCCTCGCGGGCGATGAACCGGAGGAACGGCCCGACGCCGGGCCGGATCTGGTGGACCTGCTCCCGGCTGGTCACGTCCCTCCCGGCTTCCTGCCGATCCTGCAGGCCTACGACTACGCGGGCGACGAAGTCACCCTGGTGCACGCCGACGATCACCGGCTGCGACGGATGGCCGTGTTCGACGTTCTGATCAACAACGCAGACCGCAAGGGCGGTCACATCCTTGCCGGAGTCGACTCGTGCGTCTACGGCGTCGACCACGGTGTGAGCCTGCACACTGAGGACAAGTTGCGCACGGTGCTGTGGGGGTGGGCGGGAAAGCCGGTCGACGACGATGCGCTGCGCGACGTCGCAGCACTGCGCGACGCCCTGCTCGGCGACTTCGAGGAGGTCTTGCGGCCCCACCTCACCAACCGGGAGATCGATGCCCTGTACGCCAGAGCCGTTGGTCTGCTTGAGAATCCCGTCATGCCAAGCCCGGACCGGCGCAGACCGATCCCATGGCCCGCGTTCTGACTCATCTCCAGGGACGGCCGAGTTCGACCCGGTGGATGACGCCGGGTGTTCTACGCTCATCGTCATGACTGATCACGACCACGCAGCCGCCCGTCGGGAGATCGCCGACGCTCTTGCCAAGGCGCTCGACCGCCGTCACGAGGTGCTCGACGTGATCGTCGAGGCCCATGACAGGAGCTCGGCCGTCGCGTCCATCTCGGCTCTGCTCGAAACGTCGCACCTCGGTGGTGAGGCGGTCATGACGATGTCCTTCGACCAGCTCACCAGGGATTCGCGCCGTCGGATCGCCGCCGAGCTCGAGGACCTGAACAAGCAGCTCACGTTCACCCTCGGGGAGCGGCCCGCCAGCTCCGGGGAGAATCTGGTGCTGCGTTCGTTCTCCTCCGATGTCGACCGAGACATCTTCGTCGCCCGCACCACCGACGTCGGCGCCACGGGCGACGGCTCCGGGG
>NZ_JBOGDD010000975.1:0-15170 GCF_050701675.1 Mycobacterium sp.
TCGCAGTAGGGCCTCCACGACGGCCATCTCCCGCCGCCGACCCACCAGTGCCGACTCAGCAGCTGGGGCACGGTGATCCCGCTCAGAGACCCCCAGGAGCAGACGGGCGGGCACCGGTACGTCGGAACCCTTGATCTGAACCAGCTCAACTGCGCCCAGACTCGCTGCGCCCTCGATGAGTCGCGCTGTCGACGTGGTAAGCATCACCCCGCCCGATGGTGCCACCGATTCCATCCGCTGCGCCATGCCGACCTGGTTTCCGATCGCGGTGTAACCGAAAGGCCCTGAACCGATTTCACCGGCTATCACTTGACCGGAGTTGAGTCCGACGCGCAGCTGCAGGTCCACCCCGTCGCGTTCTAGGGTTTCGACGGCAAGCCGCTTCGCCTCCTCCTGAACGTCCAGGGCCGCAAGACAAGCGCGGACGGCGTGGTCCTCCAACGCCGTTGGCGCGCCAAATACGGCCATGATGCCGTCGCCGGTGAACTTGTCCACCGTGCCGCCGTAGCGCTGTACGACTGCGGCACAGCGGTCGGCGAGGCCGGCCATGATCTCGCGAAGCCGCTCCGCACCGACGGCCGAGGCGATGTCCATCGAATGCACCACATCGGCGAACATCACCGTGACCTGCTTGTACTCCGCCCGGATACCGGCTTCATGGATTGGTGAGCCGCAGCCATGACAGAACCGGGCATTGTCCAGAGGCTCGGTGCCGCACGTCCGGCATGCTGCTATGGCCGTCACCCGACCCCCCGCCAATCCCCGGCTCCCGACGCTCCAAGGTTCTTCAGGATATGCGGTAAACCCGCGCCCAACCGCGGGTTCGGCGCGCGGAGTTGCGGTCAACGCAACCCCGCGCGCCGAAGTCGCTCGTGGTGGGTCAGGCGAGCCGCTCGATGATGGTGGCGTTGGCCATGCCGCCGCCCTCACACATCGTCTGCAATGCATACCGGCCGTCACGCTGCTCGAGCGCGTTGACCAACGTGGTCATGATGCGGGCACCGCTGGCGCCCAACGGATGCCCGATCGCGATGGCCCCGCCATTGACGTTGGTCTTGGCCAGGTCGGCGCCGGTATCCCGGGCCCACGCGAGCACGACGGGAGCGAACGCCTCGTTGACCTCGAACAGGTCGATGTCGGCCAGGGTCAGACCGGCCCGGGCCAGCACCTTCTCCGTCGCAGGGATGACGCCGGTCAGCATGTACAGCGGATCGGAGCCCACCACGGTCATGGTGTGGATGCGGGCCAGCGGCCGTAACCCGAGCTTGCGGGCCGCCGCGCCGCTGGTGATCATCACCGCGGCGCTGCCGTCGGACAGTGGCGACGAGTTTCCCGGCGTGATCTCCCAATTGATCTGGGGGAAGCGTGCGGAGTAGGCCTCGTTGAAGAACGCGGGCCGCAGGCCGGCCAGCGTGTCGACGGTGGTGCCGGGGCGGATGATCTCGTCGGTCGACAGTCCGGCGATCGGAGCCAGTTCGTTGTCGAACAGCCCGTCCTTGGTCGCGCGCGCCGCCTTCTCGTGGCTGTTCGCGGAGAGCTCGTCGAGCTCGGCGCGCGACAGACCCCACTTCGCGGCGATCAGCTCGGCGCTGATGCCCTGCGGTACCAGGCCCTCGGAATAGCGCTCGGCGAACGCCTTGCCGAACGGGTCGCTGCCGGGCAGCACCGAACTGCCCATGGGCACGCGCGACATCGATTCGACACCCGAGGCGATCACGATGTCATAGGACCCGGCGATGACGCCCTGGGCCGCGAAACTGATTGCCTGCTGGCTACTTCCGCACTGCCGGTCGACCGTGGTGCCTGGCACGCTCTCGGGGAAGCCGGCGCCCAGCAGCGCGTTGCGCGCAATGTTCACCGACTGATCGCCGACCTGGGTGACCGCGCCTGCGATCACGTCGTCGACCTGGCCTGGATCGATGCCGGTGCGTTCGACGATCTCACGCAGGCTGTGGGCCAGAAGATCGGCAGGCAGCACGTCGTGCAGCGCTCCGTTCGCCTTGCCCTTGCCGACGGGGGTGCGCACTGCACCGACGATGACGGCGTCGCGATCCGAATACCCGGCCTTCAAGACAGCCATTTTGTCCTCCTGAACTCGTCGCTGAGTACTGCTCTCTATACTTAGATGTAACACCTAGGTCTAGTAACAACAACCCAGCCATGGAGTGATGTACGTGACAGTCCTGCAAGGGCCACTCGCCGACCGCGACAGCTGGTCCGCCGTGGGGCACTGCCCGATCGAGAAGACGATGGCCTTGGTGGGCACCAAGTCGGCGATGCTCATCATGCGCGAGGCGTACTACGGCACGACGCGATTCGACGACTTCGCCCGCCGCGTCGGCATCACCAAGGCCGCCACGTCGGCCAGGCTGTCCGAACTGGTCGAAGCGGGCCTGCTCACCAAGCAGCCCTATCGGGAACCCGGGAAGCGCAGCCGCGACGAATACGTGCTCGCCGACGCCGGAACGGACTTCATGCCGGTGGTGTGGGCGATGTTCGAGTGGGGCCGAAGGCACCTCGACGACACACGGCTGCGGCTGTCACATCTCGACTGCGGCGCCGAAGCGACCGTCGAAATCCGGTGCGCCGAGGGCCACGAGGTGCCGCCCGACGAACTGGCGGTGAGGCTGGTCAGGCGAGCTGCTCCCGGAACTTCTTCGCCTGCCCCATGAGCTCCTCGACGCGCGAACGCGTGGCCCGATTCTCGAACACGCCACCCTCCTTGAAGTAGGTGCCCACGATCGCGCCGTCGGCGATGTCGAGCTGATCGGCGACGTTCTCAGCTCGCACCCCGGTGTTGACGAACACCGGAACGTGGCCCGCGGCCGCCTTGACCACCCGCAGGGCCTCCGCATCGGTCGGCGATCCGGCGGTCGCTCCCGAGACGCAGATGGCATCGGGCAGTGTGGCGAAGACCGTCGTGCGCGTGATGGATTCGAGATCGCGGGCGGCCAGGTACGTCGCCGACTCCGGCACGATGTTGAAGAACAGCTTCACGCCGGCACCGCCGACGCGGGCACGGTGACGTGCCACCTCGCCGACGTTGGTGTTCCACAACCCGAAGTCGCTGGCGTACACCCCGGTGAAGATCTCCCTGACGAACTGCGCACCGGTGGCGACCGCGAGGTCGATCGAGGCCCGACCGTCCCAGAGCACGTTCACCCCGTACGGAATCTCGAGATGGGGGAGGAGCTCGCCGATGATCCTGGCCATCGCGATGGCGGTGATCGGTTCGGTCTTCGTCAGATACGGCAAGCTGAACTCGTTGGAGATCATCACGCCGTCCACGCCCCCCGACTGAAGTTCGTCGAGTTCCTCGCGCGCCCGCTGGACGACCGCGGAGATGCCGCCTGCGCTGTCGTATCCGGGATCACCCGGGAGCGCGGCGAGGTGAAGCATGGCGATGACGGGCTTTCTTACGTTGAAGACCTCGTCCAGCCAGGTGGTGGTCACGATGTTGCCTTTCTCGGTGATGTTGTCTCGCAGGGGCGTTCACGCGGACTAATCCATGTATGCGCCGCCATTGACGGCCAGTGCCTCGCCGGTGATGAAGCGGGCGTCCTCCGACAGCAGGAACGCGACCGAACGCGCGACGTCCTCGGGTCGTTCGAGTCGTCGCAGCGGGGTGTCGTCGATCATCATCGCGCGCACGCCGTCGGTGGTGGTGCCGCGCAGCTCGGCTTCCCACACGAGTTCCCTTGACTGCATGGGGGTTTCAACGTAGCCGGGACAGACGCAGTTGACGGTGATGCCGTGCTCGCCGAGTTCGTAGGCCATCGCCTGGGTGAGGCCGACCACGCCGAACTTGGATGCGACGTAGTCCGAGAGGAACGGCACCCGGCCCTGCTTGCCCGCCATCGAGGCGGTGTTGACGATTGCGCCCGCCGTGCCGCTGCGCACCATGGCGCGCGCCGCGGCCTGCCCGCACACGAAGACGCCCTTGAGGTTGACGTCCATGGTCTGGTCGTAGCGCTCGATCGGTGCGTCGAGGAAGGAGTGCATGAATGAGATACCCGCGTTGCTCACCCACGCGTCGAGGCCCAGTCGGTCGGTGACGTCGAAGGCGACGGTTGCCGCGTCCGACGGCGAGCTGACGTTGAGCTCCGCGAATTCGTGTCCCCGTTCGGCATCCGACGGCAGCGCCTCGGCGACGGCACGCGCGGCCTCACCGTCGACGTCGGTCACGATGACCCGCCAGCCCCGCTCGGCCAGGGTCGTCGCGATGGCCCGTCCGATGCCGGAGCCCGCGCCGGTAACTACCACTGTCTTGATCATGTGTGAAGCTCGTTCCCATCCTCTTGGTTTTCCTGGTCGGGCCCAACGACGCGTTGGCCCAGTGGGTCGAATACGTGGACTGCGCCAGCCCGCGCAGAAAGCGCAACGGTCGCGCCTTCGGTGATGCCGGACAGCCGCGCTGCCTCGACGACGCTGGTCAGTTCCGTCCCGCGGGCATCGATGGTGACGATCGCCCTTGGCCCCAGCAGCTCGACGAGCTTCACCCGGGCCGCCGCGGCGTCCTCGACGGCGGCGGGCACCAGATCGTCGGGGCGGATGCCGAGCGTGACGCCGCCGCGGGCACTCACCCGAGGGACGGCAAGGGTGAATCCGCTTGGCAGGGTGAGGGTCTCACCGGACAACTCCCCGGTGACCAGATTCATCTTCGGACTGCCGACGAAGGCCGCGACGAAGGTGTCGACCGGTGCGTTGTACACCTCGAGCGGGGTGCCGACCTGCGCGGCGCGCCCGTCGCGCATCACCACCATGCGGTCCGACAGCGTCATCGCCTCTTCCTGGTCGTGAGTCACGTACAGACAGGTGATGCCGAGCCTGCGCTGAATCTGCAGCAGCTCGGTGCGGGTCTCGACGCGCAGCTTCGCGTCGAGATTGCTCAGCGGTTCGTCGAAGAGGAACACCGACGGCTTCCGGATGATCGCCCTGCCGATGGCGACCCGCTGCTGTTGTCCGCCACTGAGATCCTTGGGCTTGCGGCCCAAGAGCTTGCTCAGGCCAAGGGATTCGGCCACCTCGTCCGCGCGCTTGAGAGCATCGGATCGTGGCGCCTTGGCGGCCCGCAGCGGAAACGCGATGTTCTCCCGCACGGTGAGATGCGGGTAGAGCGCGTAGTTCTGGAACACCATGGCGACGTCGCGGTCCCGCGGCTGCAGATGGGTGACGTCGCGGTCGCCGATGGTGATGGCGCCCGAGGTGACGGTCTCGAGGCCAGCGAGCATCCGCAACGACGTCGACTTACCGCAGCCGGACGGACCGACGAGAACGGTGAACGACCCGTCGGGCAGCTCGAGGTTCAGGTCGGTGACGACGGGTATGGACCCGTAGGCCTTGTTCACACCGGAGAATCGGACGATTGCCATGAAGAGCCAGCCACCAACCTTGTCAGAACTTCACCGCGCCACCGCTGATGCCCTGCACCAGCTTGCGCTGAATGAAGAAGCTCGCGATGACGACGGGGACGACGGCGATCAGGATGGCGGCACTCATCGAGCCGATCTGTACGCCACGGAACGTGTTGAACCCTGCGATGGCCACCGGGAGGATGGCAGCCTTGCCGGGCGCCAGGATCAGACCGTAGAAGAGGTCGTTCCAGGACAGGGTGAACCCGAAGATGGCCGCCGCGCCCATGCCGGGCAACACCTGCGGGAGCACGACCAGCCGGAAGGCCTGGAACCGGGTGAAACCGTCGACCTGAGCCTGTTCTTCGAGGGAACGGGGGACGGCCTCGAAGAAGCCGATGAGGAACCAGGTCACCACCGGCAGAACGAAACTCAGATGAGCGAAGATCACCGGGATGAGGGTGTCGTTGAGCCGCAGGGCATACGCCATCGTGAGGAACGGGAACACCAGGACGGCCGGCGGAAGCACCTGGGCGGCAAGCATTCCGAATCGGGTGGCAGTGCCGCCGGCACGGTAGCGGGCGATGGCGTAGGCGCCCATGCTGCCGATCACCACGCTGATCACCACGGTGGTGAGCGCCACGACCGCACTGCGGCCCGCCGCGCCGAGGATTCCCGACGCCAGGACGCCGCGCCAGGCGTCCAACGTCGGTGCGAACCACAGCAGGAACGGATCGCTGAGCTGTTCGGGGTTCTTCAAGCTCGCCAACGCGATCCACGCGACGGGGAACAGCACCGAGACAGCCGCCGCCCAGAGGAGGGCTACTCGGCAGACGGTCAGCACCAGCGAGTTCTTCATGACTGCTTGGCCTTCTCCATCCGGCGGAACGTCACCACGATGATCGTCAGCACCACGAGCAGCACGACGAACGCCATCGAGGACGCCGATCCGAGTCGGAAGAACTGAATGCCGGTCTGGTCCACGAAGTACTGCAGAGTCTGCGTCTCGGTTCCCGGACCACCCCTGGTGGTGGCGAAGACGTACTCGAAGACCTTCATGGCATCGAGCGCGCGCAAGAGGATCGCGACCACCAGCACCGGTGCCAGCAACGGTAGCGTCACCCGGCGGAATACGTACCAACCACCGGCACCGTCGACCCTGGCGGCCTCGAGCGGTTCCTTGGGGATGGACTCCAGCCCGGCGAGCAACAGGAGCACCATGAACGGTGTCCACTGCCACACGTCGATGAACGCCAGCGTGAACAGGGCCCGGTCGGGGCCGAAGAAGTCGTAGTCGACGCCGACGGCTTGCAACAGACGGGGGATCGCGCCGATCTGGTCGTTGAGCAGGAAGCGGAAGATCAGGCCGACCGCGATCGGCGTGATGAACATCGGCGCCAGGAGCATGGAACGTGTGAGATCGCTTGCCCAGCGCTGCTTCTGGAGGGCAAGCGCGAGCGCCAGGCCGATCAGCAGTTCCAACACCACCGCGACGCCCACGTACGTGGCGGTGGTGCCGAACGCTTGCCAGAAGGCGGCGTCGCCCAACGTGGCGACGTAGTTGTCGGCACCGACCAGACGAGGGGTGCCGTGGCTGGTCAACTTGTAGTCGGTGATGCTCAGGTAGAACGCATAGCCGAGAGGGAAACCGACCACCCCGACGAACAGAGCGACGAGGGGGGTGACCATGCCGTGCTTGAAATTCACGGTGGTCATCGCTCCTTTCGTGGGGTGGTCGGTTCCATGAGGGCTAGTCCTCTTTACAGGGGGGAGGGAGAACTAGCCTTGGATCTTCTCGGCGGCGGCCTGTGCCGCCGCCAGCGCATCGTCGACGCTCTTGGTGCCCGCCACCGCCTCGTTGAGTTCGGTTCCGACAGCTTGGATCATCTCCTCGCCGCTGGCTCCCTGGCTCAGTGGTGCGGCGTTGCCGAGCATCTGCTCGACCGTCTTGTAGTAGTCGGCGCCGAGCGGACCGCCCAGGACCGCCGGATCCCTCAGCGTGCTCTGCCGGATCGCGGCGCCACCCTTCTCGGTGCGCTGCACGTCGTGCGCCTTGGAGGTCAGCCACGACGCGAACGCCCACGCCGCGTCCGGGGCGCCGGAATTTGCCGGGATCGACCAGCTCCACGAGCCAAGCACCTGCTTGCCGCCCGGGATGGGCGCCAGCTTGTACTTGCCTGCCGACGGCCCTGACCCCGGTGCGTTGAGGGCGGGCAGATTCCAGTTGTAGCTGATCATCGACGCCGCCTGCCCGCTGGAGACGGAGCGGAACGCCTCATCGAACGCCCAGTTCAGGCTGTTCGCCGGGGCGGCGGTCTTGTACGTGTCGATGTAGGCGTTGAGGGCCTGCTTGGCCTGTGGGGTGTTCAGCGTGGGCTTGCCGTTCGCGTCGTAGATGGAGCCGCCCGCCGCGAACAGCCAATTGCCCCACTCCTCGAAGATCTTGTACCCGCGCTGAGGCTGCATCGCCATCCCCGCACGGTCGCCGACCTTCAATGCCTTCGACGTGCTGACCAACTGGTCGAGGTTCGTGGGCACCGCCAGCTTGGCCTGGGCCAGATCGTCGGTGTTGTAGAGGTATCCGAGCGCGTAGTTGTAGAACGGCACCCCGTACCGCTTGCCGTCGACCGTGGTGATGTCGGTGAGGGGTTTGAAGAAGTCCGCTGCGTCATAATCGGGGGTGCTGTCGATGCGGGAGTCCAACGGCTGCAGGAACTTTGCGTTCGCGAAGTCCACCATCCACGGGTTGTCGACGATGATCAGGTCATAGGTCGCCGACGGTGACTGGAAGGACGACACCAGCTTGTCGCGCATCTGGTCGTATGTCAGCGTCTCGATGTCGACCTTGACGTTCGGATAGTCCTTGTTGAACTCGGGCACCATGGACTTGACGATGTCGGTGTCGGGAACATTCTCCATCAGAATCCGGACCGTTCCCGACACGTCCTTGGGGACCTCGCCGGTACCGGTAGCCTCGGTCTGCGCGGGACCGCCGCTACCTGCGCAGGCGCTGATCAACAGTGCCAGCACGGCCAGCAATGCCAGCACCGGAGACGCGAAGAACGGCCGCCTCCGCCGTGGTGTCGTTTCTTGCGTTTTTTGGATCAACTGCTTGAATTTCACTGCGGCACTGTTCCTTTCACTTGTCGGTCACTTATCGATCACGTCTTGCCATGGCATGGGATATCGGCGCCACCGCCGCGCCAAGGTCGCGCCAGTTCCGATAGCCGTCGGCGTACACCGCCTGCCGTGTCGGATCGGGGACGACCGGCGGATCGAGCGCGACGAATCGGGCGGCGTCGGACCAGTCGTCGAGCGCGCCCACCCCGATCGCGGCGATCACTGCGGCACCGAGCGAGGCTCCGGGATGGCCGCGGACGGGCCGCATCTCGATACCGAGGACGTCGGCGTGGATCTGCTTCCAGAGAGTCGACTTCGATCCGCCGTTGGTGATCATGACGCGATTCGGCCGGATCCCGATGTCGGTGAAGACGTCGAGGTGGTGCCGGAATCCGAAGGCGATGGCCTCCAGCACCGACCGGTACAGGTCGGCGCGGGTGTGGCCCAGGTGCAGCCCGGCGAATACACCTCGGAGATCGGGATCGTGGATGGGGCTCTTCTCGCCGAGGAAGTAGGGCAGGCATAGCAGCTCTGCGGGCGCGGCCCGGGCCGCCTCGTCGTCGAGTGCGCCGAGTTCGGCGATGTCCTGTCCGCCGACCAGCGCCTGGAACCAGCGAATCAGGCTGCCGCTGGTGGCCATGCATCCGTTGGGCAACCAGTAGCCGGGGACCGGATGAGCGTCGAGATAGAGCCGCTCGTCGACCACTCTGGTGTCACTGGCGACCAGGATGTCGCCTGCGCCACCGAGTTTCACCAGGGCGTCGCCTGGTGCGTTCACCCCCGCGGCGAAGGCCGAGAGCACGTGATCGGCGCCGCCGACGATGAGCGCGGTGCCCGCGTTGAGTCCGGTCGCGTCGCTGGCCGCCGTGCTCAGTTCACCGACCTTGGTGCCGGGTCGATAGACCGGCGGAAGCGTGCTCGAATCCAGGCCCGCTGCGGCGATGACGACGTCGGCGATGTCGCCGTCGATGGTGAACAAGCCCGACTCCAGCGCCCAGTTCTGCTCCACGTGAACGTCGCTGCCGAGCGCGGCCAGCACCCAGTCATAGGAGCCGACGTAGTGTGCGGTCCGGCCGTATACGTCCGGCTCGTGGCGACGCAACCACGAGATGGTCGGTGCGACCGACTGCTGAGTCAAGGCCGAACCGGTCATCGTGACGAGGTCGACGCCGTCCAGTGCCAGCGCCAGTTCCGAGACCTCGAGGTGCGCTCTGGCGTCGTTCTGGAGAATGGCGTGGCGCAGCGGATTTCGGTGCTGGTCCAGGGGCACGACGGCGGGAACCATGCCCGAGACCGCAACTGCCTGCACGGCATCGCCGGGTATCCCGCTGGTGCTCAACACCTCCCTGATGGAGTCGATGACGTTCGCGTGCCACTGACCGGTGTCGGCCTCGGCGAAGCCCGGCGCAGGCGAGTGCAGCGTGGTTTCGCGCGACGCCTGGGCGACGATGCCGCTTGCGGTGTCGAACAGCACGGTCTTGGTGCCCGTCGTGCCGATGTCGACCCCGATGGTGTGGGCGCTCACAGTGACTGCGCCCCGTCGACCCGGACGCCGGTCTCCGCGCGACCGGCGACACAGATCACGTCGACTCCGGCGTGGCGCGCGGCGACCAGGGTCGGGTGCTCGGGTGCGCCGTCGGTGATGATGACGTGGATCTCCGAGAGCGCGGCGATGCTCGTGAACGTGACGCGCCCGAGCTTGCTCTGGTCTGCCGCCACGATCACCCGGTCGGCGCGCTTGCTCGCCGCGCGCTTCACCCTGCTGTCGGCCTGGTGGTAGTCCGAGATTCCGCGATTGCCGTCGATCCCCGCGACGCCCATGACGAACGTGTCGCAGTTGTAGTTGGCAAGGGTGTCCTCGGCGGCAGGACCGATCAGGCTCAGCTCGCCCGGGCGCAACTCACCGCCGGTGAGCACGACGGTGGTGTCCGCCTCGTCGATCAACTCCAACGCGACCAGCACGCTCGGGGTCAGGACGGTCAGACCGAGCTGGCGTCCCCGCAGTGACTGCGCGACGGCCAGTGCGGTGCTGCCCGAGTCGAGGATCAGGGTTTCACTGGGCCCGATCAGATCGGCGACCGCGTCGGCGATGTGCCGCTTCTCGTCCGCGGCGACCGCCACCCTGGTGGCGAAGGAGGGTTCGTTGTCCTTGCCCTTCAGGGCGATGGCGCCGCCGACCACGCGCCGGACCACCCCCAGTGTCTCGAGGGCTTCCATGTCCCGTCGGATCGTCATCTCGGACACGTCGAACTCGAGGGCGAGTTCGGCGTAACCGACTTCGCGCTCGACGCGGACGCGCTCTTCGATGCGATCCCTGCGGGTCTTGGCGTCCACGCTCAAAGACGCCAATTATGTTGAAAATTCACAGACTAGGACCAATCTTGCTGGAGGTCATTGCACTTTCCCCACGACGGATGTGAATTTACAACACGTCGATGTGCAGTGCCCACATTTAGCGCCAGATAACTCGGCTTGCCGTCTTCGGGGGCTATGCCCTTCCCGTCCCCGGCGTGTCCGTTCACCGCGATCGGGGTGGTGACCGGGCCCGACATCACCCCCTTCGGCGATGCACCCCTTCGCAGGGTGTGGTGGGATCAACCCCTATGGGTATCAAGGTGGCGCTGGAGCATCGCACCAGTTACACGTTCGACCGGCTGGTAGAGGTCTTTCCACACGTCGTCCGGCTGCGTCCGGCGCCACACTCACGCACCCCGATCGAGGCCTACTCCCTGCAGGTCGAGCCTGCCGATCACTTCGTCAACTGGCAGCAGGACGCCTTCGGCAACTTCCTGGCCCGATTGGTGTTTCCGAGTAGGACGCGCAACCTCACCATCACGGTGGGCCTGATCGCCGACCTCAAGGTCATCAACCCGTTCGACTTCTTCATCGAGGACTTCGCCGAGACATGGCCCTTCGAATACCCGAAGGCGCTGCTGGAAGACCTCAAGCCCTATCTACGGCCGGTTGACGAGGACGGCGATGGCTCGGGGCCCGGCGATCTCACCAGGGACTGGGTCAAGAACTTCACGGTTCGGCCCGGCACCCGCACCATCGACTTCCTGGTCGCCCTCAACGGCGCGATCAACGCGGACGTCGGCTACAGCGTGCGCATGGAGCCCGGCGTGCAGACGCCGGACCACACGTTGCGCACGGCGATCGGTTCGTGCCGCGACTCGGCGTGGTTGCTGGTGTCGGTGCTGCGCGAACTGGGTCTCGCCGCCCGCTTCGTGTCGGGATACCTCGTCCAGCTGACGTCCGACGTCAAGGCGCTCGACGGCCCATCTGGACCCGTTGCCGACTTCACCGATCTGCACGCGTGGACCGAGGTGTACATCCCTGGTGCGGGGTGGATCGGTCTGGATCCCACTTCGGCGTTGTTCGCGGGGGAGGGACACATCCCGCTGTCGGCGACGCCGCACCCGGCGTCCGCGGCGCCCATCACCGGCGCCACCGAACCGTGCGAGACCACGCTGGACTTCTCCAACGTGGTGACGCGCGTGCACGAGGACCCCCGGGTCACGCTGCCGTACACCGGCGCCGCGTGGGATTCGATATGCGCGCTCGGTGCGCGCATCGATGCGCGGCTGGAGGCGGGCGACGTCCGACTGACGATGGGCGGCGAGCCGACGTTCGTCTCGATCGACAACCAGGTCGACCCCGAATGGACCACCGATGCGGACGGGCCGCACAAGCGCGAACGTGCGTCGGTGCTGGCCGCTCGGCTCAAGGCGTTGTGGGCGCCCCAAGGCCTGGTGCAGCGAAGCCAGGGCAAGTGGTATCCGGGAGAATTGTTGCCGCGCTGGCAGATCGGGCTCTTCTGGCGCACCGACGGTCAGCCGCTCTGGACCGACGGGTCCCTGCTGGCCGATCCTTGGAGCGACGAGCCGCGGGTTTCCGTGCCGCCCGATGCCGGCCATCGGGTGCTCGGCGCGGTCGCCGCCGGTCTCGGCCTCCCCGCCTCGCAGGTGCGGGCCGCCTACGAGGACCCGCTCAGTCGCCTGGCAGGCGCCGTTCGTCAGCCCGCCGGCTACCCCGTCTCCGTCGACGATGACCTGGAGAGCGACTCCGACGATGCGCGGGTTCGGCTGTTGGCCCGGCTCGAGGCGTCCGTCACCGAACCCGCCGCCTATGTGCTGCCTTTGCATCGGCGCGACGACGAGAGCGGTTGGGCCAGTGCCGACTGGCAGCTGCGCCGCGGCCGAATCGTCTTGCTGGAGGGGGATTCACCGGCGGGTCTGCGCCTGCCGCTCGACGCGATTAGCTGGGAGCCGCCGCCTCCGTCGCATAGCGCGGACCCCCTCGCCGAGCGCGGAACCCTCACCGGTGACGGCGAACCCGACGAAGCCGAGGTCGAGGAGGCCGAGGGCGCCCCCATCACCGCGATGGTCGCGGAGGTCCGCGATGGCATCCTCTACGTCTTCCTGCCTCCCACCGAGGAGCTCGAGCACTTCGTGGACATCGTCACGCGCCTCGAGGCGGCTGCGGGCGCGGCTCGTATTCCCTTGGTGGTGGAGGGTTACGGGCCGCCGCCCGACCCCCGCCTCACGGCCATGTCGGTGACCCCCGACCCCGGTGTCATCGAGGTCAACGTCGCGCCAACGGCCAGCTTCGCCGAGCAGCGCGAACAGCTCGAAAGCCTTTACGAGCAAGCCAGGCTCGCCCGGTTGTCCACGGAGTCCTTCGACTTCGACGGCACTCACGGCGGTACCGGCGGCGGCAACCACATCACGCTCGGCGGTATCACCCCCGCCGATTCGCCCATGCTGCGCAGGCCCGACCTTTTGGTGTCGATGTTGACCTACTGGCAGCGGCACCCGTCGCTGTCGTACCTGTTCTCGGGCCGCTTCATCGGCACCACCTCGCAGGCGCCGCGTGTCGACGAGGGCCGCTCCGAGTCGCTGTACGAGCTCGAGATTGCCTTCGCCGAAATCGACCGATTGACAAGGGGTTCCGGCAAGGGGTCCACCACGGCGAAGCCATGGGTCACCGACCGTGCGCTGCGCCACCTGCTGACCGACATCACCGGCAACACGCATCGCGCCGAGTTCTGCATCGACAAGCTCTACAGCCCGGACAGCGCACGTGGCCGGCTGGGCCTGCTGGAGTTGCGCGGCTTCGAGATGCCGCCACACTTCCAGATGGCGATGGTGCAGTCGCTGTTGGTGCGGTCACTGGTGGCATGGTTCTGGGATGAGCCGCTGCGCGCGCCGCTGATTCGGCACGGAGCCAATCTGCACGGCCGATACCTGCTGCCGCACTTCATCATTCAAGACATCGCCGACGTCGCCGCCGATCTCCGGGCGCACGGCATCGAGTTCGACACCAGCTGGCTCGACCCGTTCACCGAGTTCCGCTTCCCGCGGGTCGGCACCGCGGTCTTCGACGGAGTCGAGCTCGAACTTCGTGGCGCCATCGAACCGTGGAACGTGCTCGGCGAGGAATCCACGGCAGGCGGCACCGCCCGCTACGTCGACTCCTCGGTGGAGCGCCTGCAGGTCCGGCTCATCGGAGCCGACCGGCACCGCTACATCGTCACCGCCAACGGCTACCCGATCCCGCTGTTGGCCACCAGCAACTCCGACGTACAGGTCGGTGGCGTGCGCTACCGCGCATGGCAGCCACCGAGCGCGCTGCACCCGACCATCACCGTGGACAGTCCACTCCGGTTCGAACTCGTCGATACCGCTACCGGCACGTCGCGGGGCGGGTGCACCTATCACGTCTCGCATCCCGGCGGACGCGCGTACGACAACCCACCCGTCAACGCGGTGGAGGCGGAGTCGCGGCGAGGACGGCGCTTCGAGGCAACCGGATTCACCCCCGGTCAGGTCGACATGTCCGACATTCGGGAGAAGCAGGCCCGTCAGTCCACGGACGTGGGCGCACCGGGCATCGTGGATCTGCGCCGGGTGCGTACCGTTCTGCGCTGATGGTTCTTCGCGCCAGTGGCTCACCCGAGCCCATTCCCGCCGTCAGGGGCGGCGGCATCCGCAGTGCCGACGACCTGTTGGCGCAGTACCGTGCCGCCCGCGCGCAGAAATCGCTCTTCGACGTACGCGGCGGGACGGCAGACGGGTACGACGAGTTCGTCGACCCGTCCGGCAACGTACGTCCGGCCTGGCTGGAGCTGGCCGAATGCGTCAATGAGCGCGGGCGTTTCGGGCTCGAGCGACTGCGTTCGGTGGTGCGCAGCCTGGTCGACAACGACGGAATCACGTTCGTCCAGGTCGAGCATCCCGGCCCTGGGGGAAATCGCAGCGACTCGGGGAGTGGATCCGGCAGTGACGCGGTCACCAATGGCGACGGCACCCAGGTCCCCAGCCCATGGCACCTCGACGCGCTGCCGCTGCTGATCTCCTCGGCCGATTGGGACGCCCTGGAATCCGGTCTGGTGCAGCGCTCCCGATTCCTGGACGCGGTGCTGACCGACCTGTACGGGGCGCGCCGGTCGATTACCAGCGGAGTGCTTCCGCCGCAACTGCTGTTCAGCCACCCCGGTTACATTCGCGCGGCGCGCGGCATCGAGGTGCCCGGCCGTCATCAGCTCTTCATGCACGGTTGCGACGTCAGCCGCGACGGGTCGGGGGAATTCCTGGTCAACGCGGACTGGACGCAGGCGCCGTCGGGAGCGGGATATGCGCTGGCCGACCGGCGGGTGGTCGCGCACGCCTTTCCGGACCTCTTCGAGCGGATCGGCCC
>NZ_JBOGDD010000976.1:0-1580 GCF_050701675.1 Mycobacterium sp.
CGCTGCAGCAGACGCAGGATCGAGGCTTGCACGGTGACGTCGAGCGCGGTCGTCGCCTCGTCGGCGATCAACAGCACCGGGTTGAGCGCGATTGCGGCCGCGATCATGACCCGCTGACGCATGCCACCCGAAAAGTGGACGGGGTAGTCGTCAATGCGCCGCTGTGGCTCCTTGATGCCCACCTCGTCGAGCAGTTCCAGCACCCGCCCGCGCCGCTGCCGTTTGGATACCCGGCCATGCGCCGTCAGTGCCTCCCCGACCTGGGTGCCGATCGTCTTGAGGGGATGCAGGCTGCTGAGCGGGTCCTGGAAGACGAACCCGATGTCCTTGCCCCGAATCGCGCGCAACCGCTCGGGCGCCAAGCCGATGAGATCGTCGCCCGCAAGCCGGGCGTGGCCCCCCACCACCGCGTTGCCGACGCCAAGGAGTCCGGTTGCCGCCAGCAGGGACACGCTCTTGCCCGAACCCGATTCACCGACGATCGCCAGGGTCTTCCCCGCATTCACCGCGAACGAGACGCCTCGCACCGCCTCGACCCGACCGTGCTCCAGCGTGAACGTGACTTCGAGGTCGCTTACCGCGAAGACCGCCATCTGCCCTCACTCACCCGAACCTCATTGTGGTGGCCGTCATTGCGATCCGTCCGCGAGACTGACGGTGGTGATGTCCGGGTTGACCGGCAGGTTGCCCCACTCGAAGTTGCGCACCCGGTCGGAGGTGATCACGATCTTCTTGATCGAGACCAGCGGTAGCCAGGGCAGCGCGTCGGCGGCCAGATGGTCGGCCTTGGTCCACGCCGGACCCGGGTTGTCGGACTGCGTCGCCTGCGACACCAACTCGTTCAGCGCCGGGTCGTGGTAGCAGATGCCCTCGTTCGCGGCGCCGCATTCCGCGACGTCGGAGTCCAGCGGACCGCCCAGGATCTGGCGGGAGTCGTCACCCTGCCAGTCCGGCGCGTACACGCCAGAGAGATTCAGATCCCACACCGACTTCGGATCGTGCCGAAAGTCGTCGTAGCTGGCCTCCGACAACGGAATCAGGTCCAGGGTGATCCCCGACTTGGCGAGGTCCTCCTTCAACGCAGTGGCCAGCTGTGCGCCGTTGGCGCCGTTCTGGTTGACCGTCTCGTAGATCGCCTTGAGCGTGAGCCCGCTCGGGTAACCGGCCTGCGTCAGCAGGTCCTTGGCCTTGGCCGGATCGCCCTCGTTGTTGGGCGAGGGGTACGGGTCGTACTTCTGATAGCCCAGCTGACCAGGGGTGAGGAACTGACTGAACGGCTCGGCGACGTCCGGACCCCCGAAGAGCTGCGCCACGTGCGTCTTGTTGATGGCGTAGGCCAACGCTTGGCGCACCTGCGGCTTGCGCAGCGCGTCCCCACCCACCGACGTGTTGTATGGCGCGTTGTTGGCAACGATGTAGGCCTGGTTGCCGCCCTGTGACGAATGAATGTTCGGGCTATTGCTGGCCTTGAAGCTCTGGATCGTCGCCGTCGGCGGCACGCCGAGGTAGAGCGACAGATCGGCCTCACCGGACTTGATGGCCTGCACCACCGCATCCGCGCTGTTCGTGGTGAAGTCGAC
>NZ_JBOGDD010000977.1:0-6078 GCF_050701675.1 Mycobacterium sp.
GTTCAGCTCACGCCGTTGCTGGTGCGCAGTGGTCCCGATGTCGTGCCGGTGAAGGGCTCCGATGGCCGGTATCATCTCCTCTGGGAGGTCCCGCTGCAGAACGGGACGTCGCTCCAGCTGACGGTGACGGGCATCGAGATCGAAGGAGACGGATCGATACTGCATGCCATGGATCAGGCCGAGATCGCCCGGTCGGTTGAGGTCATCGGAACGCGGAGAGCCGATCCGGTCGTCGGTCCGGCCCAGGGCGCACTCGTGTTCCTGACCCTCGCGTTCGATGCCCGTGCGGATCTTCCGCGCCGCCTGACACACCGGGTGACCGTCGCGGCCGATCGGCTTCCCGCGCCGATCACGACGCGCGGGGGCGAGGTGGCGGTCGACACCGATGCCCTGGTCCCCATTCTGGGCCCGCCGCTGGAAGCCGGGCGCTCGTACATTGCGGCCGACGGCTGTTGTCGTTCAGTTCGACACATCCGGGCGCCCCTCCCGCTCAACAACGACCTGTGGTTTGCCCAGCGGTTCGCGATCGACTGGGAGCAGGTCGATGCGCGGGGCGCGTTCGTGGTTGGCGACGCCTCCAATCCGCGCAACTACATCGTCTACGGCAAGCAGGTGCTGGCGCCGGCCGACGGCCAGGTCATCCTCGTGCGCGACGGTCTCGAGGACCAGGTTCCGGGACAGCTACCGGGCACGGCACTGCCGCTCGATGAGGTGGACGGCAACTCGGTCGTGATCGATATCGGCGACGGTCTGTTCACCTTGAGCGGTCACATGCAGAAGGGCTCGCTTCGCGTCAACGTGGGCGATCGAGTTCACCGAGGACAGCCGATCGGCCTGGTCGGCAACACCGGCAACAGCTCGGCGCCCCACCTCCACTTTCACGTCATGGACGGGCCCTCGCCGTTGACCTCCAACGGCAGGCCGTACGTGATCGATTCGTTCTCCATCGTCGGCCGCGGGGTATCGACGGCGGAATTCGATCGCGTCGAAAACACCGAGGAGCCGCTCGCGATCGTGCCCCCCGAGGGCGAGCCGCGCAGAACGAACGCGCTGCCGCTGGATCTGCTGATCCTGAATTTCGATTGAAGGCGTCCTCGGCCACCGGGTCGTCGACCTGGTGGGGCGTCGCTCAGACCGGCCGTCACCCCGTTTCGCACGAGGTGACGGCCGGAGGCTCAGTGGCGCGAGCGGCGCCGGGAGCGGAGCAGGGCGCCGGCGGCAGCGACGAGCACGAGAAGACCCCCGCCGTGCGAGCCCCCGTTGCCGGGGTTGATGGCGCAACCGTCGTCCTCCGATCCCGATCGGTGCGTCGGCGTCGGCACCGGTCCGCTCACCAGGCCGGTGGGCGTCGGCGACGGTGAGTCGGCCGTCGGCCACTGGCACAAGATCGTGCCGGTGGACACCGGCCCGCCGGGAGCTATCTCACACGACCAGGTTGCGCAGCGTTTCGTCACGGTGTCGCAGGCAGAATGCGCCGGCGGAGTACTACCCGGGATGAACGGGCAGTCTTCGGTCTTCTCGCACGCGGGCGCCGGCAGTGCACCCGCGAACAACGCGCCTTTGTTGCCGCTGCAGTTCTGCTGTTGTGTCTCGTAACCGTATGCTTCCGGCAATGAATCGCAGGCCGGAACAGGTTCCGCGTCCGTGATCGGGGGGTTGGTGCCGGGTACAAAGCCGGGGGCGAAGATGATCCGGTAGGCGCGCGCATCGCTCACATACGTCTGCGGGTCGTTCGGCCACGTGTAGCCGCCGGGGAACACGGCGTGCACCGTATCGTCGCCGATGCAGGCAGTCTCGTCGCTGGTGACTTCGCTGCAGCGGCCGAATGGCGGCTGCGAGGCGCGGTCGCTGTCCGTGTACGGATGCGTGCAGACGTCGGCGGCACAGCCGGCACTCTTGTTGAAGGCTCGGCAGGCACAGAACGGCTGCGCGCATACGCCATCGATGCAGTCGAAGCCTGTCGGGCAATCCGGGGACGTGGTGCAGGGCTCCGATCCATCATTCCAGCAGCCACCACTTTGGGCGCATTGGCCAACCGTGGGGCAGGTCCCACCGTAGACGTGGTTGGGGTCCCCCGGGGGGGCGAAACAGCAGAAGGCCAACCAATATTTGCATCGGTCATCCGTTGTTGGGTCGCAATGGGCGTCGGGCTTGGGGTGCTCGTACCTGCCGCAATTGGTGAAGCAGGCCACCACGTCGTCCGGGTTGCCGGTGCCCTGGATGATCTGCCCCACCTCGCCACGCGTCAGCTGGAAACTCGGTATACAGCTGCCGGGATCGCGCAGATCGGCGCCATGGACCGCGAGGGGCTGGTTCTGGCTCAACCAGAACATCGATGTCGGAGCGTTCGGCTGCGACTCGCAATGCGGACCGATGGCCTGAACGTCGATGGTGAGGGTGACGCCATCCACCAGGCTGATGTCGGGGTACACGAACCCCTGCGCCGCCTGCGAATTGAAGGTCCATTCGACGATGCTGGTCGGCGTTTGCGCGACGCTGCCGCGCGGCGGGTTCCTGAGCGCCTGCTTGCCGCAGTCATAGGCATCCCCGCAGCCACCGGTCTCGCACTGGGCGAGATTGTACTCGATGTCGTACTTGCAGCCGGTGCGCGGCCAGAAACGCGGCCCGAGCGCGCCGCAATTCGAGTTGTCCTGCGGGCAGACCGTCCCTTCCCACCCCGCCGGGATGTCGATGGTCAGGATATTCCCGTTGTTGGGTGCGCCCTTCGGTTGCATCACCCACGTCCCCTCGCGTGGCAGGACCGCGATCGGCGGCGGCACTGGCCCGCCCGCTACCGCGCTCCCCTGATGGGCGGCATCCGCCCCAGCCAAGATGGTCACGTCGGACTCGTTGACCAACTGCACCACATAGTTGAAGCCCGCCGCCGGCGAGGGAACCGGCAGGCTGTTCTCGTAGTCGGACGCGCCCGGAACGTCGCTGGTGCAGGCCGGGCATCCGCCCGAGGGAGGCGTCGGGCACGGCGGAGGGGGAGGGGTGAGTACCGGCAGCTCGGGTACGGCCGTCGGCGTTGGGATCGGCGATACCATCGTCGAGCCGGAAACGGTCTGCGCCCGAGCGACGACCGAGCCGAAGTAACGCTGCGCCGAAGCGAACCCGAGCGCCGCCACCAGCGCGACGATGACGACCCGGGTGGACCGGTTGCGCCGCATGGCCTGTCGACCGGAAGTTCCTGTCAGTCTGTCCATCGGCTCCCTACCTCAACCTGTGCAGAGTCGCGTAGCCGGCCTGCGAAGTGGATCGACGGCGCGGGTTGTCGATCATGGGTCCATCCAACGCGGGCAGGGGGTCTGTTGCGCAATTGTCCGCAATCAACCACCTTTCGCGTGGGAAAGGGAAGGCCCCCAGTGACCGCTGGCGCGGTCACGATGGCTTCCAGAAGGAGACGGAAACGATGGCGAAGACGGAAACGGCGATTCTCGCGGGCGGGTGCTTCTGGGGCATGCAGGACCTGATCCGCAAACTGCCGGGCGTAACGAACACGCGCGTCGGTTACAGCGGCGGCGATGTACCGCACGCGACGTACCGCAATCACGGTTCGCACGCGGAAGCGATCGAAGTGGTGTTCGACCCGGCCAAGCTCTCCTACCGGGAGCTTCTCGAGTTTTTCTTCCAGGTCCACGACCCGACGACCAAGAACCGGCAGGGCAACGATAGCGGCACATCATATCGGTCTGGCATCTACTACGAGTCGGACGAGCAGCGCCGGGTCGCCGAGGAGACGATCGCCGACGTGAACGCCTCCGGCCTCTGGCCGGGCCCCGTCGTCACCGAGCTGCGCCCGGCCGGTCCGTTCTGGGAGGCCGAGCCGGAGCATCAGGATTACCTGCTGCGTTCTCCCGGCGGCTACACGTGCCATTTCCCGCGACCGGGCTGGAAGCTGCCGCGGCGCGCGAGCGCACGGACGGCCTGAGGGGTGAGCTCGGCCGCGCCTCCGGCTGTCGCGGCACGAGCCGGCCGGCCGCGCCGAGCGCCCGCTGTGAGGGGCGGTCGCGTGATCTGGTTCCTGCCCTGGAGGGCATCCGACCCTTCGATGTCGATCGCCAACTCCGCGCGAGTGCTTGCCGCGGGGATTCCGCACCGCGTGCAGCAGCGCCTCATCGCGGCGGGGAATACGACCTTCATTCCACTGAACCACGGCAACTCCTGGTCGGTGTATACGCGCGATCCCGTGGGCAACGGGCTCGAGTTCGTCGTCGACAGCCCGTGGTTCGTCCACCAGCCGTTCGGTGAGTCCTCGACCTCGCCCTTGACGATGCCGAGATCCTGCGCCGAACGGAGGAGCTGTGTCGCGCGACCGGCGATTGCCAGCCGTACGAAGAGTGGCGCGAGACGATTGCCGGCCGGATCGCGGACGATCAGGCCCGGCTTCGCTAGGGCCTGCGGCCAAAGCCATTTCGATGGTCCGCCCCTGCCGGTACACGCGAATGCGGGTGCGGCGGGCGGACCCTGGCCGGGTGTCCGAGGGGCGCTTGCAGGGCTCGTCCTTCCTGGCAACTCCGCGCCTTGACGCCGGGTGTCTCGGCGCTGTACGCGAACGGCAGACGCATCGACAACCGAGGAATGCAGCCGACTATGATCGCATCGGGTCGAAGCAGCGACGGCGTTCGGGCGGGCTTTCAGCGCGTGCCGCTGTTGCTGGCATTGCTGTGGTTGACCGGGCTCATCGCTGCGGGTTGCGGCGGCGGCGGCTCGAAGGCGTCGCCGACGCAAACGCCGACCGCGGTGCCGACACCGCCGCCGACGCAGGTCGCGGGTCCGGGCCTGATGAGTGAGATCGTCGACGCGGCGGTGGCGTCCGATCCGAAAGGCGAGGTGTCGGTGACGTTCACGGTCACCGACGACGGCGGCATCCCCCTCACGGCGGTGACCAGCAGAGCCCAGAGCGACCAGGAGGCGCGCGTCCGCTTCACGCTCACCCGTCTCGAGGAGTACGACGGCGGCGGCGACCTCGGCAACACCTTCTTCCGCTACGTCAACGAGATCAACGCGACCCAGCCGGCGTTCGACAGCGGCGGGACCCTGACGGTCGTCGACGCGGCGACCGGCGCGTATCGCTACGTCTTCGCCACCCGGCTGCCGGCCGACTACGACCCTGCGCTCACCTATACGATTGCCACGCAGGTCGACCGTGACTTCCGTGAGCAGGAATACGGCGTCGACCCGGTGTTCGACTTCGTCCCCGGCGGCGGGGTGCCGCAAGTGCGAGCCGCGACGACGACGGCGCAGTGCAACAGCTGCCACGCGCCGCTCATCGAGCACGGCAATCGTCGAGAGGTGCGGCTCTGCCTCGCTTGCCATACCGAGGCGGCGGTGGCCGATACCGGCGAGAGCATCGATTTCCGGCACATGGTCCACAAGATCCATGCCGGCGTCGATCTGCATCTGGTCGCCGACGGTCCGCCGGGGGCGACCTACGCGATCGGCGACAGCGTCTTCGCCGAGAAGCGGGATGACGGCTTGGTCATCGGGGTCGCCTTTCCGCGCGACCTCCGCGAGTGTCTCACCTGCCACGCGGACGGTCCGACGGCGGACTTCTATCGCACCAAGGCCTCGGCCCCGGCCTGTGCGACCTGCCACGACGACGTGAACCCGTCGCTGGCGACGACAGCGGCCGGCCCGCCGGGGACCAACCATTCGCCCGGCGCGTATGCCGACGGCCAGTGCAGCGCCTGCCACGCCGGCACGCAGAACCAGGAGTTCGACATCAGCGTTCCCGGCGCGCACGTCGTGCCGGCGCGCTCGACGCAGCTGGAGGGCCTCAACGTCCTCATCTCCAACATCAGCAACCATGCCGCCGGACAGCGGCCGACCATCGCCTTCACGGTCGCCAACGACGCCGGCACGCCGGTGCGCGATCTCAGCACGCTCGGCAGCCTGGCGTTCAACTACGCTGGCCCGACCACCGACTACACGACGCTGCTCAACGGCAACCCGCTGGGCAGTTCGCCGACCGGCACGCTGGTCGGGCCAGACGCGGCCGGCGCTTTCATGTTCACGCCCAACGCGGCGATTCCCGCCGACGCGCACGGCACCTGGTCGCTCGGCGCGGAGTCGCGC